>NVRZ01000025.1 GCA_002401055.1 Bacteroidota bacterium | reverse complement strand
AAGTGGACGCAGCATTGCAGAATGGAAGCGGCACAACGCTGGTAGTAGTTAATTCCGTATGCGGTTGTGCAGCGGGAATGGCAAGACCGGGAATAAAATTAGCGCTGCAAAATGCAAAGGTTCCTCAGAATATCACGACGGTTTTTGCCGGTGTGGACACTGAGGCTACAGAAAGAGCAAGAAATTATATGCTGCCTTATCCTCCTTCATCACCAGCAGTTGCGCTTTTTAAAGATGGGAAATTGGTGCATATGGTGGAAAGACACAATATTGAAGGTTCTAATGCTCAGATTATCGCTGATAATCTTGTTGGAGCATTTGACGAGCATTGTTAAATCAATCAGCGGAACCCTGCTTGTCCAATACTTTGGGCACAATAAAGTAATCGGAATCTTTTTGTGGGGCATTCTTTAAGGCCTCTGCCTGAGTAATCTCAGTTTTTATTTCATCATTTCTGAGAACAGTTTGTTCTTCAGTCATGTGGGTAAGAGGCTCGATATTATCGGTATTGAGTTCGTTTAGCTTGTCAACAAACTGAAGCATCCTGTCGAGATCCTTCATAATTTCTTCTTTGCCTTGATCATCAAACTCGAGTTTGGCAAGCTTTGCTATATGTTCAACCGTTGCTTTGTCGATGCCCATTTAATGGTAGCGTTTTGTTAATGGTATCAAAAACCTGTTGTCGCAAAGATACCATATTATCTTCTGTCATTCCCTTCGTGCTGATAGGCTCGTGTATGAATACCCTCGCAATTCCCGGGCCACCTGAATTTGTGGTCCAGATCTTGGCGGGTAGGATTTTGTAGTTGTTTATAAAGGTAATTGGAACGATGGGCACCTGTTTGTCAATTGCTAGTTTGAAAGGTCCATTTTTAAACGCGCCAAGCTCTGGTACATTGTCTGGGATGGTGCCTTCAGGAAACATCACAACTGAGTGCCCTTTGTCAAGATCAGATGCTGCCCTCTCAAAGGCCTTGTGCCCGGCAACATTGCTACCTCGATCCACCGCTATATCCATATCCTTGAAAAACAAGCCAAAGAGTGGAACTGATCGTAACTCAGCTTTGGCCATGAAAACGAAATATGGAGAAAATAATGAATAAATCAACTCAATATCAAGGTATGAGGTGTGGTTAGAACAAAAAATATAAGCTTGTTCAGAATTTAGTTTGGATTCTCTTTTTACAGAGATAAAAATGCCGGCCAGGGTAGTGGACACAATAGCCACAAATCTCTTTAGCACAAATGCAATGTGGTACGTTCTTTCATTTAACAGAGCGATATAGAATATTGGGAATAGAATTAGAAAGAGGCCGGCAAATACTATAAAATAATAGACTCGCCATATTAAAATCAACGGAAATAGCAGTTGCCTTATCATAGTTCGAAAATAGAATATTTAATCCGTCTGGCTGTAAGTAACTTCTCCACTTGAGAAAAATCTGACAATGCTTAGGTAGTTTCTGTAGCAGTGAAATTCATTTTTCTAACTTTGTTCAGTAAAGTAAAAAAAGAGCCCCAAAATTATGGAAACGGTAGTAAGCGGAATAAGATCGACAGGGAGGTTGCATTTAGGAAACTATTTTGGCGCTATAAAGAACTTTGTAAAAATGCAGAAGGGCAATAACTGCTTCTTTTTTATCGCAGATTATCATTCCTTGACAACGCATCCTCAACCGGAAGACCTACAAAGAAATGTGAAACAGGTTTTGGTAGAGTATTTGGCTGCAGGTATTGATCCGGAGGTGTCGACACTTTATGTGCAGAGTGACTTGCCGGAAGTTGCAGAACTGTATCTGCTTCTGAATATGAGCGCCTATGTTGGTGAGCTAGAAAGAAGTACTTCTTTCAAGGATAAGATCCGAGAGCAAAAAGACAATGTGAATGCGGGGCTGCTTACCTATCCTGTGTTAATGGCTGCCGATATAATAATTCACAAAGCTGATAAAGTTCCCGTTGGAAAGGATCAGGAGCAACACCTTGAAATGACGCGAACATTTTCGAATAGATTTAATCGTATGTATGACATTGAGTTTTTCCCTGAGCCAGTAGCATATAATTTTGGAGAAGCCTTGGTTAAGATTCCTGGCTTGGACGGTTCAGGCAAGATGGGGAAGTCAGAGGGCGAGAATAATGCTATCTATTTATCGGACACGCCTGAGATAATTACCAAAAAAGTGATGAGGGCGGTTACCGATGCTGGGCCAACGGAGATGAATCAGCAAATGCCTCAAGAGGTTGAAAACTTGTTTGTGATTATGAAGACTGTTTCGTCAGAAGATACGGTTGCGCATTTCGAAAGCCTCTACAACAACTGCAAGATTCGTTATGGCGATTTCAAGAAACAACTGGCGGAAGACATTGTCAAATTCACAAATCCGCTGCGTGAGAAAATTGAGGAGCTTGAGTCTGACGATGCATACTTAAAAAAAGTTACCAAGATGGGAGCTGAAAAGGCCAGAGAGAGTGGTAGAAAAACTGTGAACGAGGTAAGAGAGATTATAGGTTTCGGACCCAGGTAGGAAGTAGCTTTACAGAGTTATTATTTCCTTTTCTTTTGCCTCCAGTATGGCATCTACTTTTGAGATAAAGGAGTTGGTCATTTCCTGAATTTTTTCCTCTGCGTCTTTAGCGGCATCTTCGCCTAATCTGTCCTTCATTAATTTTTTTATCTCTTCATTTGACTCCCGGCGATTGTTTCTAACGCTTACTTTGCAGTTTTCAGCTTCAGCCTTTGCTTGTTTTACCAAGTCCAGCCTTCTTTCTTCTGTGAGCGGTGGAATATTAATTCGGACCGTATGACCGTCGTTCTGTGGGTTCAGCCCCAGGTTTGCATCTGTTATGGCTTTTTCAATAGGTTCTATCATTGCCTTTTCCCAGGGTTGAATAGCTAAGGTCTGCGCATCAGGAGTGCTCACATTTGCAACCTGACTTAAGGGTGTATCAACACCGTAGTAGTCCACCATTATATTGTCGAGCATAGAAGGGTTTGCTTTTCCTGCTCTAATTTTTGCCAATTCCGATTTTAGATGAGCGTATGACTTTTGCATCTGCTCTTCCGTAAAGGATATCGTAAAATCTACTTCTTCGCTCATATTTTTAATCTTAAAATTCGACCAATGTTCCAACTGATTCACCGGCAATAACTTTTCCAAGGTTGCCTGGTTTGTTCATGTCAAAGACGATGACGGGCAATTTGTTTTCATTACACAACGTGAAAGCGGTCAGGTCCATAATTTTTAACCCTTTTTCATAAACCTCAGCAAAGGATATTTTATCATATTTGGTAGCCGATTCATCCTTTTCAGGGTCGGCTGTATAGATTCCATCTACTCGAGTGCCTTTTAAAATCACATCAGCTTCCAGCTCAATAGCGCGCAAGGAGGCAGCTGTATCGGTAGTGAAGTACGGATTTCCAGTTCCCGCTCCCAAGATTACTACACGCCCTTTTTCAAGATGTCGTATGGCTCGCCTTCTGATGTACGGTTCGCAAATCTCTTCCATTTTAATAGCGGACAATAATCTTGTTTTTATGTCAATGCCTTCTAAGGCCGATTGTAGGGCCATGCTATTGAATACCGTGGCCAGCATCCCCATATAATCTCCCTGTGCTCTATCAATGCCTCCTTCTTCTACATTTATTCCCCGAAAGAAGTTCCCGCCACCAATTACAACTGCAACTTGTACGTTTTGTTCGGCGATGTTCTTTATTTCAAGTGCATACTGTGAAATTCTCTTAGGGTCAATGCCTGCCATCTGATCTCCCATCAAGGCCTCTCCACTTAGTTTTAGTAGTATTCTTTTGTACTTCATTCTATGATTTGATTGAACAACAAAATAAAACAAAAAAAAGAGAGTTCAAATGAACTCTCTCTATAAATGTTAGCTTAAGGCAGATCGGCCGAAACTCGTTACCGAGAGGCCTGAATCAACCTCGCTGAGAACCTGTTTAATTGATTTCTTGCTGTCCTTAATAAAATCTTGGTTTAGCAATGTGTTCTCCTTGTAAAACTTATTTAGTTTGCCCATTGCAATTTTCTCAATCATCTCCTCAGGTTTGCCTGCTTCGCGTGCCTGCTCCTTACCAACAGCAATTTCTCTGTCAATAATTTCCTGTGAAACATCATCCTGATCAATTGCAACCGGATTCATAGCTGCTATTTGCATAGCAATGTCTCTTCCGATTTCGTCAAGGTTTTCACCATTGCTCTGACTTAATCCGACAATTGACGCGAGCCGATTTCCTGGGTGATTATATGCGATAACCTTTTCGGCCTCTACAATTTTTAGCTGCGAAATCTCCACCTTCTCTCCAATTTTACCAATCAAGGCAGTGATGCCTTCCTCAACGGTAGAGCCGTTAATAGATTCTGTTTTAAGTTGCTCAGTTGAGTTTGCCTTGGTACTAACCGCGAGTTCAACAATAGTTGTTGCATATTTTTGAAAATCTTCATTAAGAGCAACAAAATCTGTCTCGCAATTTAACGCAACAACTGCGCCAGTCTTTCCATCTTCACTCGTGGCTGCCACAATATATCCCTCCTTCGCATCTCTGTCACCACGGTCAGCGGCAACTTTCTGGCCTTTTTTTCTCAATAGGTCAACTGCTTTTTCCATGTCGCCATTGGCTTCTACCAATGCCTTTTTGCAGTCCATCATACCTGCACCAGTTGATTGTCGTAGTTGATTTACTTCGGATGCTGTGATCTGAGTCATTATTCTTGTATTACGCGATTTTAAAATAGAGTAGATTAATTAACCAAGGCTATGCAGAAGTAGCGGCAGAGATACGCTTTCTCTTACCTCTGGTGGCCTTCTTAGCTTTCGGCGATGATTTCTTCACTGGAGCTTTGCCTTTAGCGGCCTTTGGTGCTTTAGTTTCTTTTTCTTCGGATTCCTTAGAATCTTCTTCCTTGGCGCTGCTTTCAGCTCCTTTGTCACCTTCAGTGCTTTCTTCTTTAGCCTCTGCGCTTGCCTTCTTGTCGGCTTTCCTTTTCTCTGCAATAGCCGCATCTGCCTCCTTATCCTTTTTCCTTTCTTCAAGCCCCTCCGCAATAGCTGATGTTATGCAGCCAACAATGAGCTCAATAGATTTAGTAGAATCGTCATTAGAAGGAATAGCAAAATCTACAAGTGTAGGGTCTGAGTTGGTGTCGACCATTGCAAACGTGGCAATTTTCAATCTCCTTGCCTCAGATACTGCACTTGTAGATTTTGCTATTCCTTCTAATGACGATTCTACTAAATCTATTGAGCTCATTG
>NVRZ01000024.1 GCA_002401055.1 Bacteroidota bacterium | reverse complement strand
TATTTCGCCAGCAAATGTTGAAGCGTTTTAAATTCAATAGGATTAACCCATGAATGAACATTGATATAACAAAGTATTTTTCCTGCCTTGCCATTTTCGCCATTAAACGGCTCTAAGGCTATACCGAATACGGCCCCGGTTTTTGATGCTTTCATGCCATGCTTTGGAGTACTAGATGATGTTAATACATCGCCGATTTTGATAGGACCACCTTCCAAGGTAACTTTTACTGGCACCCGTCCTGTTAATGCAACTGGTGGCGCATCTATTTCTTCCAGTTCTTTATTATTACCTCCAAGAATCACTCCTGGGTTTTCGGAAATAACACCAAGCAATGTTTCCTCATAGCCATTGCAAGAGCCCTTAATCCTTTCCCTGAATTCTAAATCCAAAACCACAACATCTCCCGGTTCTAATCCCTCCTCACTTGATGGGAATTTCTCTGCAAGGTCAATTCCTGTAGTATTCCATGAACTACCATAGGCGGCGCCATTCCACTGAAAGCGAAATGCCTTGGTACCATATGTATCTGAAGGAACATTTGTTGGAGAACCGTTGACATGGTAAAATGATATTCCTTCATCCCTTGAGGTATTTTTGTCTCCCATCATAAACATTTGATGCGTACCACTGGTTCCTTGGTTTTGTGCCTTGAACCATATTGCCCCCCAATCACTTCCCGAATCTTCGTCAAGGTATATTGATTTTCCCGTTAAATGGAGCCCAACTCCTGGTGAACTTTCGTTGATACCCACATTACCACCATTGAAGTAGGAGACACCAGATCCGTCTAATTCTATTGTGGTTGTGCCGCCACTATTTATAAAGATTCTTCCTCTTGAAGGATAACCAAATAGTCCAATTGCATCAAAGCCATCATCACTTTCCTTGATCAACGTTCCATATCCGCTCGTGGATGCCCTAATGACAAGAGGATGTGCTGTCGCGGAGAGAATGTTTACGTTCCCAGTGACATCTAATTTTGATCCGGGACTTGCCGTGCCTATGCCAACATTTCCAGAAACTGACGAAGACATACTACTACCGCTCACAGTCCAATCACCATCGTCAACGGTGGATGGGTCGACCCATGAAGCATTACCAGAGGCGTCTGAAGATAGCACATAACCTGCAGCTTGGTTGCCATCTACAATTTGCATGGCGTAGGTTGTTCCCCCCAGGTTAACGGAGTTTCCACTGGTACTGTGTTCTGCACGCATTCCCCAATAATTTGAATGGCCCAATACACCGAAATTATCTGTGGCGCTACTACCAGTTGAAATTCCTACAACCCCAATTTCTTGCCCACTCCAATTTGCAGTAGTAATCCCGTCAAAACCTGTATTCCCCTGTGCGCCGAGGTACCCTCGCGTAGGACCGTTTATACCATTACCCTGTACAGCGTGCCCTCCGTTTGAGGATCCGCTGTTAAAATAGGCAGTTGCAGTGCCTGCATCACCGCCGGTGACATGTAACTTATAGGATGGTATTGCAGCTCCAATACCAACTCGGTCAGAGCTGGCATCCACATAAAAAGTAGTAGCAGCATCAACCATCAGATCACCACCATCCAATACCGAAAGCACATTGGTAGCGCCATCGTAGAGATTAAAAATATCATCCGTTGTATTCTGTCTTACCTCAAGTTTTCCATCTGGTGAAGCAATGTTATCTCCAATTCCCATATCACCATCTGACCTAACCGTGATGAGAGGAAGTGAGTCGTTGGATAAGTTTAGAATATCTTGAGTACCTGCTGCCTGTACTTGCAACCTACCATCAGCTGTTACAACACCAATTCCAACGTTATTGATAAAATCAGCGTTTCCATTTACAGTTAGTGGGTTTGAGGGCGCATTTGTTCCAATTCCTATACTGTCTGTCGCATTGTAAACATAATTTCCGTCTTTGGTCCAGTTTCCTCCAGATAAAGTGTTAGGATCAGCCCAGGTAGCGTTTCCTGAAGCATCTGAGGAAAGCACAAAGCCAGCCGCCTGGTTGCCATCTACAATTTGCATGGCGTAGGTTGTTCCCCCCAGGTTAACGGAGTTTCCACTGGTACTGTGTTCTGCACGCATTCCCCAATAATTTGAATGTCCCACTACACCAAAATTATCATTTGCTGAACCTCCAGTTGAAATACCAACAATTCCAATTTCTTGTCCACTCCAATCTGCCGTGGTAACACCATCAAAATCTGTAGCACCCTGAACTCCGAGGTATCCTGCTGTTGGGCCGTTTATACCGTTCCCTTTTACTCCTGAACTACCCGATCCTCCTGCCGCGTTAAAATAGGACGCATGTGTACCTGTTACACTACCTTCAACATGTAGTTTATAGAGAGGTGTAGATTGGTTAATGCCAACATTTCCTGCTTCTGTAATATGAAGATGTGCCTCGGCAAAACCTGCATCTGCAGAAAGCGTGATAGCTCCGCCTGTCCGGTTTGATAATACAAGATCACCTGCCGCTGAGCCTGACCACCCCTCGGCTGCAGCGCCAGCACCCACTAAGTAAGAACTACCACTCGGTGTTTGTAAATGAACATGTGCTTCATCAGTTGTAGTATTTTGGATCTGCAGCCTGCCAAGACCACTTCCTCCAGCTATGTGCAGCTGACTACTGGGTGTCACCCCAATTCCCACGTAACCGGTGCTTGTAATCCGCATACGTTCCAGCACATTGCTGTTGTTCACGCCGTCTCCATCAGTATAGAAGGCGAGGTCTCCGTTAAATGTACCAGCATCAATAGCTGCAATTTTTGCATTGGCACTACTGCCGGTATTAAAAGTGGTGAACAGAATGCCTGCGGTGTTACCTCCTCCGCCAATTGTACTTTGAATCTTTAAGAGGTCGTTAGTAGCTTCACTGATATGCAAGGGATGCAGAGGGCTGGACGTCCCAATTCCAACTTGATCTGTACTTGTAGTTAAGTACACATCCGTTCCTCCATCTGTCCAGCCGCCGGTGCCTCCACCTTGGGTTAAGTCTAATTCTGACCCACCATCATTTTTAAAGTACAGCTTGCCGTCTGTTTTTTCATACAAAACGCCCTTCCCTGTATTTGGTGTAGCAGGCGCAGCGATTTCAGAGATGTAAATACCGCCGCCTTCTACGTCTAGTAAGCCATCAGGAGTAGTTGTTCCTATTCCTACATTGCCGCCAGTAAAATAGCTGACGTCACTCGCGTGAAGTTGAACTCTAGTACCACCAGCAGTTTGCGAAAGCTGCATAAATGCATCTCCGGAAGCATCACTTTCTAATTTGAATTGACCAATCCCACCACCGTCTAAAGCTCTTATGTATGTTTGTGAGACGATTCCGGTTCCTCTTATGTCGAGTTGATAAGTTGGATTTGTTTGTCCAATACCAACATTTCCTCCATCCAACACCGTAAAAACATTCGTGGTATTATCATAGAGATTGAATATATCTCCTGTGGTGGTTTGGCGTACTTCCAACTTACCGTCAGGGGTGGCATCTCCAATGCCAACTGCATTGTTCTGTGCATCTACTGAGAATGTAGTTCCATCGACACTAAAAGCATCAATTACACCAGCATTAAAGTCCAACTTGTTGGCTCCAAGAAAAACTGTAGTAGAGCTAGTCAATGAGCCAGTGCCGTCGTAAATGCCATTTCCGTCAGCCGCGGGTAGTGATGTCCAGGTAGGCGATGCTCCAGTACCCTGAGATGTAAGCACCTGCCCAGAAGTACCAGGCAAATTATTGGGCCTAAGATCACCATCAAATTCTACATTGGCACTGCTACCGAGTTTAACCGTATTACTAGCCGTTACTGAAGCGTTGGCACCGATTGCCGTTGCATTTGTTAAATTATTTGCTGAGGCATCTGCATTGTAACCGATAAAGGTGTTGCTGCTTCCGGTGGTGTTGCTATATCCCGCAAAGTTTCCCAATGCCGTATTTCGATAACCTGTTGTTGTTGTTGTTGGCTGATTGGAATAGAGGGCTTGGGAACCAATGGCAGTGTTAAAGCTGCTCCAAGCAGTGCCGCCATTATCGTAGGATTGTGAGTATAAAGCGTTTATTCCGATGGCGGTATTATAGCTCGCTGTTGTGTTGTTACGAAGCGCAACATATCCCTTGGCGGTGTTGTTGTGTCCTGTAGTATTGAAAAAAAGCGACTGGTAGCCACTAGCAGTGTTTTGGCTTCCAGTGGTGTTGTTATAAAGCGCAGTCACTCCGTTAACGGTGTTGCTGATTCCTGTGGTGTTAGAATAAAGCGCTCTGTATCCGCTAGCGGTGTTGTTGGCCCCTATAGTGTTGGAAAAACCTGCCTGGTAGCCGACAAAAACATTTACGTTATTGGTTAAATCATCGTTTTCCCCCGCTTGCTCACCTAAGAAAACGGATAGGCCGGTATTTAGGACTTCTATTTGCCCTTTTTGGGTAATGCGGGTGCGTATTACATTGTTAGTACGAAAATCTAAATCCTGTGCATCCGTGGTTCCAATAAAGTTAGTGCCGTTTGTAGTACCTGCGTTTCCAGTTGTTGTCCAGTCGGTGCTGCCTGCAGCAACGGTTACCCAGCTGGCCAAGCCATTGGCATCTGAAGTAAGTACTTTGCCAGCTCCTTGAGAACCATCTACGATTTTTATAGTTCCTCTTACATCCAATTTTGCAGTTGGCGAACCAGTACCGATACCAACATTGACGTTGGTGGTGTCTCCTAATACTAAGCTATTAGATTTCGCAACAACTGCATTGGCTCCAATAGCGGTAGAGTTGGATAATTGCCCAGAGGTAGCATCTGAGTTGTAACCAATGAAAGTGTTACTGCTTCCTGAAGTATTAATGTCACCGGCGGCGTAACCTACTGCAGTATTATTTCCTCCACTAGTATAACTCATTAACGCTTGATAACCTAAAGCGGCATTGTAGTTTCCAGAATTGTTCGAAGCTGTTAAACTTCCATACATCGCTTGGTATCCAACAGCAACGTTGTAGTTTGTAAAGGAACTGCCGTCGTAGGCGTTGTTCATAGCGAACGCTCCAATTGCAGTCCCGTTAATACCTGATCTGTTACTATGAAGTGCATTACGCCCAATTGCAGTGTTGAAGTCTCCAGTGCTATTGTCTCTTAATGAATAAGCTCCCATAGCAGTGTTGTACTCTCCTGAAGTATTACCGTCAAGTGCATTGTAACCTACGGCGGTATTTCCATCTCCTGAAGAGTTGCTAGAAAGTGAATAATATCCATCTGCAGTGTTGAACTTTCCTATAGTATTACCCCACAGAGAATAATACCCGCTTGCAGTATTAGAATAACCTGAGGTGTTACTTCCAAGTGCTTCATAACCACTCGCAGTATTATAATAGCCTGAAGTATTTGTATAAAGAGCGCGATAACCGCTAGCAACATTTCTAAATCCAGTAGTACTAGAATAAAGTGCATATGCTCCA
>NVRZ01000023.1 GCA_002401055.1 Bacteroidota bacterium | reverse complement strand
GTTGGTTCACTTAGGGTTACTGTTGCTGTGGTGGTACATCCGTTGGCGTCAGTTACTGTTACCGTGTACAAGGTGCCTGCCAAAAGACCTGTGCCTGTAGCTCCCGTTCCTCCCGTTGGTGACCATGCGTAGGTGTAAGTTGTTGTGCCTCCACTCGCTGTTACAGTTGCATCGCCTGTGCCGCCATTACATAGTGGATCAGTTGTGCCGGTGATACTTGCTGCGAGTACTGTTGGTTCTGACAATGTTACTGTAGCTGTTGCGGTACATCCATTCGCATCAGTGACCGTTACTGTATACAAGGTTCCTGCTAAAAGACCAGTACCTGTGGCTGTTGTGCCGCCCGTTGGTGACCATGAGTAAGTAAGTGTGCCTGTGCCACCGCCTGCTGAAACAGTAGCATCGCCCGTGCCGCCATTACATAGTGGATCGTTAGTGACTGAGATAGTGGCTGTGAGTGCCAGTGGTTCAGTAAGTGTTTGGCTATCAATTACCTGACATCCATTCGCATCAGATACAGTTACATTATAAGCTATTCCTGCACAGAGTCCTGTTGCTGTTGAGGTTGTTTGCCCATCACTCCAAATGTAAGTATAAGAAGGAGTACCAGATCCCGCCGTAGCTGTAGCTGTTCCTGTGCACACACTATTACAAAGCAAGTCCGTGCCGGACATGGTGACAGTGGGTTCGCAAAAGATTGTAACGCTTTGAGTGATTATAGAATCACATCCATTAAAAGACACCATTTGTGTAACCGTAAAAGTTCCACATGCAGTATAAGAATAGGTTGGATTTTCAGCTGTTGAGGTTCCACTCAAGTCTCCGAAATCCCAAGAAAAGGTTGGGCCATTCATCGAGCCTGGAGTTCCGGTATTTGTAAAAGTGAAGCCATTACCTGTTAAACACTCATCAGCGCTAGTGGTAAAAGCAGCGACCGGGCCTGGATCAGATCCGACAACAGCACTTGCAAGAATTTGACATCCATTGGCATCTGTAACTGTAACGTTAAATGTACCACTACACAAGCCTGTAGCAGTTGAGGTATTCTGGAAAAGAGGGTCATCCCAACCATAAGTATATGCTCCGGTTCCGCCTGTTGGAGAGACAGTGACAGTTCCATCGCATGCACCAGGACAACTTTCATTAACACTTGAAGTTGGAGCTGCCAAAGCCGTTGGCTCTGCAATTGTCACATCAGAAGTTAACACACAGCCGTTTCCATCAGTGAGCGTGAGCGTATAGGTTTGTGCACAAAGTCCAGTTGCACCAGATGTAGTTTGCACCGGAGACGTATTCCATGAATAAGTATAAGATGCAGTTCCCCCAGATACAGCCGATGTTGCACTTCCACTACACAAACCATTACACAAGATATCTGTCCCTGCAGTCCCCAAAGTGAGAAGCGGAGGCTCAGTTATAATAATACTAGCCGTACCAATACAACCATTATCATCGGTAATTGTCACCGTATATGTACCAGCGCAAAGGCTTGTAAGGTCTTGCGAAGTCGAACCATTCGACCACGCGTATGTGTAAGGTGAAGTTCCTCCAGAAGGTGTAAGATCAGCTTCTCCAATACAAACCCCATTACATAATAAATTTGTTCCAACTATAGATCCTGTTGGTTCAGGATTCACGGTAACTGTTAGCGACGAGACCGCGGAACAACCGCTCACCGTGACGGTTTGTGTAACAGTATATGTTCCTGTTGAGGAATAGGAATAGGATGGATTTTCAGAAGTAGACGTGCCAGATAAATCTCCAAAATCCCAGGTAAAGGTAGCACCATTCATAGCCGTGGTGCCAGTATTGGTGAATGTGAAGCTATTGCCTGTTAAGCATGCCGAAAGCGGGCTGGCAGTGAATCCTGCGGTGGGGCCAGCGCCCACCCCAATAACAATAGTTGCAATCGCCTGACAGCCGTTGGCATCCGTTACGGTTACGTCATAAGTACCTGCACATAAATTAGTTAAATCCTCAGAAGTTTCACCACTTGCCCAAGAAAATGTATACGGGGAAGTACCACCAGAAGGAGTAAGATCAGCAGATCCATCGCAAGTTCCAGGACAAGTCTCATCAACACCTACAATTGCTGCAGCCGGATCAGGATATACCTCTAGCGTAACTGTAGCAACATCTGTACAACCACTTCCATCAGTTAAAGTTAAAGTTACCGTATATGTACCGGAAGATGTGTAGGTATAGCTTGGGTTTTCCACCGTTGAGGTTCCACTGAGATCACCAAAATCCCAAGAAAATGCCGGTACTCCCATTACCTGAGAGGTACCAGTATTTGTAAAATCATAACTATTCCCTGATAAACATTGATTGCCATTATAAGTAAAACTAGCCACCGGCGAGGTACCTCCAACCCCTACCGTACCGGTAATCACTGCAGTACAGCCATTTGCATCAGTTACAGTAACCGTATAATCACCCGCACACAATGCGGATTGATCTTCTGTTGTAGGACCATTTGACCAGGCGTAGGTATATGCTGAAGTTCCTCCAGTAACCGTAACATCCAGAGCACCATCGCAAGCCCCAGCGCAAGTTTCATCTGTTGGGGTAACAGTAAGCGTTGGTTCACAGGCTACAGTTACCGTTTGAGAAGTGGAGGCGCTACACCCATTTTCCGTTATAGTCTGAGTTACTGTAAACGTACCGCAGGTTGTGTAAGAATAGGTAGGGTTTTCAGCAGTCGAAGATCCTAGATCTCCAAAGTTCCAGACAATTGTGGGACCATTCATAGAAATAGGTGTTCCTGTATTTGTGAAAGTAAAACTATTGGTACTCAAACAGCTGGATCCTGTATAGGTGAATCCTGCAGTGGGACCAACACCTGGAGCAATAACGACTGAGGCAGTGCCAATACATCCATTGGCGTCAGTGACAGTAACAGTGTATGTGCCATCACAAAGGCCAGTAGCATCCGCTCCTGTTCCACCATTTGACCAAGAGTATGTATATGCAGATGTACCGCCACTTACAGATGAAGTTGCTGAACCATCGCAAAGATCTGCACAAGTTTCATCTACTCCTGTAATTGAGATAACCGGATTGTCATTTACAGTTATTGATTGCGTGACATCAGCACAACATGTGTTATCGGCTGCTTCACACACGGTTAAGGTTACACTATAGGTTCCAGGGCTAGACCAAGTAATACCACTGGGATTTTCATCTGTCGAGGTCGAAGGACTGCCAGATGAAAAAGTCCAGCTATATGAAAAATCTGGAACACCCATCGTTGACCCTGAGGAACCAGTATTGGTAAAATCAAAGGAGCTGCCCTCACATAAGGGTGAAGTTGAAGTAAAGGATGCTGTTGGAACTGTGCTACATCCCCCAGACGTCAAAGGTGGAACTGTGCTATCATATTCATTTGGACAGCAAGGAGGTGACGAGCAATTGCCATTCACATCTTCTGCGCCAAGTAAGTTTACTATACTAATTGGTGCATCAGTTGTAAAAGTTACATCAAAACATACTTGTGAACCGTTACCACATTCGGCACAATCTCCAGCCTCGGGACCTTGAGTATCAGACGGAGCCAAGGGGTCGCCGGAATTACTTATTATTAGGGAACCATTCATTACACTAACATTTCCTGTAGCCGTTGTTGTAACTAAATTTCCGCCAACCCCGCCTACTCCCATAACCACGGTACCGGTTAAGCAACCCTGACCATTAAACCCTAGGGGCGTATCACAATACGTATAGGTAGTTGAAACACTAGAGGTCGAACTGCTGATAATGTTTGCATCAGTAGTGATAGTTAAATCGCTGGTGCCACCCCAATTTGGCGAAATCCCCAGACAAATGGTTACTGTATACGTGTAAGTACCATCACCATTATCTACGGCGCTGGTTATTGTTATTGAAGTTTGGTCACAAGCATATAAGTTGTTTGACATTCCGAACGTCAAACAAAACAGTAGAAGCATTGCTTTAAACTGTAATGGAATTCTTAAAGAAATATTATTCACGCGATTTATTAAAATTTCTGTTAGCGTCATCCGATGCCCCGATAATAAGACACTTAATTCGTTCTTTCCCCCTATTTAAAAATTAAAAAAGATCAAGTATTTGTTAAACGTCCAAATTCAACTTGGTGAAATTATCAAATTAATCTTGTCATACTCGGTATATTATCATTCAAGTTAAATTAAACTCCCCAGATATAAGACTAAATTATTGACAAAAGGTTGCCTTAGGCTTTAAGTGGGCCAAACTCAACCAGCTACCATCTCCTTTCAGCTGCTGGTTTCGAAACAAATATGAAAGAGCGATAGATAAGTTTTCCTAGTTTAGCATACGAGACATGGCTAAAACTAATCAGAAGACAACATATTCAGAAGTTATAGGTGAAAAAATGCTTTTACTCACTGCCTTAATTGAAGGGGCTGTAGTGATGGGAGCAGAATTGCTGGGTGCCAAGTTTATTGAGCCCTACTTTGGTTCATCCTTGTACACTTGGTGTTCCGTGCTAGCCGTGACCCTATTTGGCCTAGCCGGAGGATATTATTTAGGCGGTATTCTGAGCAAAAAATACGATGAAATTGAAATATTGTACAAATCCATGGGAGTTGCAGCAATCTTAATCGCAAGCATGCCATTTATTGGGCCCTGGGTTATGGAGTTTATGCTGTTCTCAGATATTCGCACTGCTTCAGTGATTTCAAGCCTGATTTTTATATTCCCGATTATGTTTTGTTTAGGAATAACTTCTCCGCTGATAATAACAGCTCTTTCCTCAAGTGTACAGAATACGGGCAAGTTTGTTGGAACAACCTTTGCGATTGCCACCCTAGGCGGGGTGATCACTACAATCTCATTGGGATTCTTTCTTATTCCATCTTTAGGCTTGAGGATTTGCGCTGTAACAGTTGCTATGATAGCTGTAACCGCACCCATTGTTGTGTTTCTAAAAACAAGAAACTTGAAGAGCGCGTTGGCATTTCTGTCAATTACCGCTCTACTAACGTCCTTAAATATTGTAAGTGTTCTGAGCGCGTTTCCCACCAGCAAACACTTCAACGTCATTCATAAATCTGATGGCTTAGCAGGCCAACTTCTAGTGATTGATTATATAAAAAAGGAAACCAGGTTACTTTATGTGAATAATATATCGCAAAGCTATTCCTACCTGCCAACCGGGAGATCCGCATTTTTATATGTTCATCGAATAGCTGCTTATTCATCATATAAACCACCAGGATCTAAAGTTCTTCTGGCCGGACTTGGTGGTGGGCAAATGGTTAATGAATTTGAGATATTAGGATTTGATATAATCCTTGATAAGAAAATGAATCCCTGGCTCCTCGAAGTAAATCAAGCACCTTCCTTCAACACTGATACAGACTTAGATATGGAAGTGAAAAAAGGATTGCTTATCGATACGTTTCGATTGCTTGATATTAGTTATAAGATGAA
>NVRZ01000022.1 GCA_002401055.1 Bacteroidota bacterium | reverse complement strand
AATGATCTGCTTACGGGGTAAGATGATACACCGCCCCTGAGGTACAATTGCTTTATTGCTTGATATTCTATTCCCGCTTTAATTGACGGTTTTGTGTAAACGTCTTTTTCAACTTCTGCCGTTAGAATCACTTTTTCTGAAAATGTGTAGCTCAAGCCAAACCTTAGGATTGTCGGTATTCTTTCTGTAGTTACCACGTCCTGTACTTTGTATTCCGCGGCTTTGGCTCTGGTTGGATTAAATATATGCACTCCAATATTTAAATCGTCTATAAGCTCTGCCTGTAACCCCACCTCAACGGCAACAGTTCCTTTGTTTCCATAATCCTCTCCTATGCTTGTCCGTAAATAATCGAATTGAATTCCTACAGAGTATCGGTCACCAAGTTTCTTTGCATAAGCCAATCCTATTTTCATGTCATTGTACATCGAATAGCCGAAATAGGAGAAGCTCAATCCAAATACACCACCGTCCCAGAAGTTCACCGGCAATACCACCAAGCCCGCACTTAATCCTAATTCTTTTATACCAAAACGGTTCTCGTAATATATTCCGCCAGTAACATACTCCACCTTAGTGAGGCCAGCTTGATTGTGATGTGCAGCCCAGGCTCCGCTCAACATAACAGATGAATTCGCCATCGCTGCAGACCGTGCACCGATAGCAAAGTTGTCCACACCTGCGCTTACAAATACAGGCATGATTAAGCAAAGTGATATTAGTATATAACGCATTTTATAAAAATAAAAGGAATTAGGCTACTCTAAAGTAAGACTAAGTTTGCGCTCATGCAAGAAGAAGGTATTTAGATGGGCGTATTCCGTATATGCCCAACCTGAAAATGACTATTCTTCAGCTTAAATTATTGTTCCGTTTTTAGAACATGGGTTTGCCAAACAAGTCTAACTGTTGTTTTCCTCGTTTGTCTCCCTTTTTGTCTTTTTCCTTTCTCTTAATTAGGCCCCACAAATTATACAGGCCTTTGTCCTTCTTTACCTTGCCCTTTTTAGAATTGTATTTGTTTTCTTTTCTGCTTTTTTTCAGATCACCTTTTAGCGCAAACGTATCCGTTGGGTCTTTTTCTCTCTTTTTAACGAATATCCCATCGTTTTCTACTACCTGTTTTTTCTTTGCATTGTACTCATACATGGGGTCATCGTCCTTCTTCACCCTAGATGTAAATGCGTCCTTCTTTTCTTTCGGCTTTTTTGCAAACATTCCATCCTTTTCTTCTACCCTCTTTTTCTTAGTGTTATACTCATACATGGGTGCCTCGTCTTTTTTAACCCTAGTTGTGAATGAGTCCTTGGTTTCTTTTGGCTTCCCGATCAAAGGGCCGTTTCCCGTTGGTGTGACTTGCTTTTTCTTCTCATTATAAGCGTACATAGGCTTGTCTTCTCGCTTGACCTTGGTAGTGAATGCGTCTTTGCCTTCCTTGGGTTTGCTTGAGAGGAGTCCGCCACTTGGAGTCACTTGCTTTTTCTTCTCATTATAAGCGTACATAGGCTTCTCATCGCGCTTTACCTTGGTAGTGAATGCATCTTTGCCTTCCTTGGGTTTGCTTGAGAGGAGTCCGCCACTTGGAGTCACTTGCTTCTTCTTCTCATTGTAAGCGTACATGGGTTTCTCATCACGCTTAACTTTGGTGGTAAAGGAGTCCTTTCCCTCTTTAGGCTTACTGCTGAGCAATCCACCATTTGGAGTCACTTGCTTCTTCTTCTCATTGTAAGCATACATAGGTTTATCATCGCGCTTAACCTTGGTGGCGAATGCATCCTTGCCTTCCTTGGGTTTGCTTGAGAGGAGTCCGCCACTTGGAGTCACTTGCTTCTTCTTTTCATTATAAGCGTACATCGGTTTGTCATCTCGCTTGACTTTGGTAGTGAACGCGTCTTTGCCTTCCTTTGGTTTACTACTTAGCAATCCTCCGCTGGGGGTGACTTGTTTCTTCTTTTCATTGTAAGCGTACATCGGCTTGTCATCTCGCTTGACTTTGGTGGTGAATGCATCTTTGCCGTCCTTTGGTTTACTACTTAGCAATCCTCCGCTGGGGGTAACTTGCTTTTTCTTCTCATTATAAGCGTACATAGGCTTGTCATCTCGCTTGACCTTGGTGGTAAATGCATCCTTGCCCTCTTTAGGTTTGCTTGAGAGGAGTCCTCCGCTTGGAGTCACTTGCTTCTTCTTGTCGTTGTAAGCGTACATGGGTTTCTCATCACGCTTAACTTTGGTGGTAAATGCATCCTTGGCTTCTTTCTGTTTACCAATAATAGGCCCTCCGGGCTCGGTAACTCGTTTTTTCGCATCGTTGTATGCATACATTGGCTTATCGTCCTTCTTGACTTTTGTGGTGAATGAATCGTCTAGTTTGCCTGGCTTGGAATCTTTAACCTTCACCGCAAAATCATCCTTCCCCTCTTTGAAGTTTCCATTACTTACCATTGTTTGTTTCTTCTTGCTATTGTAAGCATACATGGGTTTGTCATCCTTCTTTACCTTCGTGGTAAAGGAGTCCTTAGATTCTTTCTGTTTACCAATAATAGGCCCACCGGGCTCAGTAACCCGTTTTTTCGCATCGTTGTAAGCATACATGGGCTTATCGTCCTTCTTGACTTTTGTGGTGAATGAATCGTCTAGCTTTCTCGGTTTGCTGTCTTTGGTTTTAACCGCAAAGGCGTCTTCTATTTTCGCAGGCTTTGCGTCTTTCCTTTTCACAGTGAAGGCATCATCCATCTTTCCAGGTTTAACGTCTTTGCTCTTCACGGAAAATGCATCGTCCATCTTAATGGGCTTTGCGTCTTTGGTTTTAACAGCGAATGCATCCGTCATTTTGCCGGTTTCGTGTGATTTAGATTTGGTCACAAAAGCATCATTCTGCTTAGACGGTTTCTTGGTTCTAGATTTTGAAACAAAGCTGTCTTCGATCTTTTCGGTTGCTCCTCTTTTATCTCTTTTAACAGAAAAACCTCCGTCTCCTTCATCCATCACCGAAGGCTTCGAGGATTTTGATACGAATGAATCTTTCATTTTAGATTTCGAATGATCCTTTCTTTTCGACACGAAGGAGTCACCTGTACCACCACCCCGAGCACCGTATGACACAACTTCAGCATCACCACCTAAAGAGCTATTGGCGTGAGACGATTGATTGTCTGTCGAGCTCTTTTTAGATGAGGCTCCCTTTAACTGCTTTGACGGTTTCTTTTGCTTTGATACAAATGCATCTTCAGTTCCCCCTCCTCGGGATCGAGATGATGCAACTTGCGAATCACCTCCTAAGGAGCTATTACCATGAGATGATTGATTACTGCCCGATGAGCTTCTGGACGAGCCCGCTTTCTTCGTGCTCGTCTTTGATGGTTTTGTTTTCTTTGAAGAAAAAGCGCCTCCTCCATTTGAGCCTCTGGCTCCTTGCCTTGAAGATTCCTTTTTCTTCGCAACAAATGCATCTCCTCCGCTTGTTCTTCTCGTTCCTAATGAAGCTACTTCTGAGTCTCCTCCCAAAGAGCTGTTAGCATGTGTGGATTGATTATTACTCGACGATACATTCGACGACGAGCTGCACCCTGACAGCAGCCAGATGGCAAGCGCACATATAATAAATAATGATAGTGATCTCATTTTCAAGAAGTCCATCTTATTTAAACGGAAATATTATGGAATATGTTTTTATTTCCTCACTTTTACCCTCTGTGTCTCTCCTCAGTTAAAATACATTTCAGCACACCTCATGCCAAAACATAATAAGAAGACCGGTAATCCGAAAAATATATCTCTTTCACAAATACTAAGGGTCTTTAACAAATATCCGAAAAAGTCCTTCAATTACAAACAACTAGCCAAGCAGCTCGGCGTATCCAATCTTGGCCAAAGATCAGGACTCGAATCGGTACTTAATCAAATGGTAAATAAGAAACTCCTGATAAAGCCCAAGCCAGGCAAGTTTCAAATTGCCAATCCGAAGAAAAGCTCGTTCACAGAAAGCTCATCAATTGGTGTTATCGATATGATTGCCTCGGGCGCAGGTTACGTAAAATTCGAGAACTCAGATACCGATGTTTATGTTCCCAAAGACAAAACCTTTCATGCTCTGCATGGTGATACAGTAGCAATACATCTAACCCACTCAGGCAATCGCAAGCCTGAAGGTAGGGTGATCAAGATTATCAAAAGAGGAAACACGCGCTACACCGGAATATTATCGGTATCCAAAGATTTTGCGTTTCTAGCTACGGATAGCCCGAGAATGACAACTGATATTTTTATCCCACTAAATAAGCTAAATGGCGCCAAATCAGGGCACAAGGCTTTGGTTAATATCGAGACATGGCCAGAGGACGCCAAAAACCCAACAGGAAAAGTAGTGGAGATTTTTGGAATGGCCGGAGACAATGATGCTGAAATAAACGCTATTCTTCATGGGCATGAGTTGCCTTCGTCGTTTCCGAAGAACGTGGAGGCGGTAGCAGCAGAAATTGATACTTCGATCAAGGAGAGTGAAATAGCGAAAAGAAGAGACTTTAGAAAAATAATAACTTTCACAATTGATCCTGACGATGCCAAAGATTTTGACGATGCATTGTCAATAAGAAAGATTCAAAATGGACTGTTCGAAATTGGTGTTCATATCGCAGATGTTTCGCATTATGTGGTTCCTGGGTCGAAGATTGATGAAGAGGCGTACTCAAGGGCCACTTCAATATATTTGGTAGATCGGGTAATCCCGATGCTTCCAGAGGTTCTCTCCAATCAGGTTTGCTCTTTAAGGCCCAATGAAGAAAAGCTCTGCTTTGCCGCTGTTTTTGAGATGAATGAAAACGCTGAGATCAAAAGCGAGTGGTTTGGAAAAACCATTATATCATCAGATCGGCGATTTACCTACGATGAAGCACAGGAAAGGATAGATAACGGAACAGGCGAATTTAATGAAGAAGTAAAAACGCTAAACAGGCTAGCTGTAAAATTGAGAAAGCGCCGATTTGAAAGTGGATCGATCGAGTTTGACAAGGTAGAAGTGAAGTTTCAGCTGGATGAGGCAGGCAATCCAATTTCAGTTATTCCCAAAGTGCAAAAGGCTTCCAATAAATTGATTGAAGAGTTCATGCTCTTGGCGAACAAGAGAGTTGCAGAATTAATAGGTAAGCCAGCAAATCAAAAGAAAATCCGACCTTTTGTTTACCGCGTTCATGACAGCCCTGATATTGACAAACTAAAAGCGTTTCAAGCCTTTATTAAGCAGTTTGGATACGAAATGAAGCTGGGAAGCAGAGAGATGATTACTGCCTCGTTAAACGCAGTACTTAAAGCTGTAAAGGGTAAGCCAGAAGCCAATTTAATTGAAACATTGGCAATAAGGACTATGGCGAAGGCTGTTTATACAACGAAAAATATTGGCCATTATGGTCTTTCTTTTGGCCACTATTCACACTTTACATCACCTATCCGACGTTATCCAGATCTCATTGTTCATCGGCTGTTGGAAGTCTATTTAGCAAATAATTCCCCTGATAACTCGATGATATTGGGATTAGAGGATGATTGTAAACATTGTTCGGAACAGGAGAGAAAAGCTGAGGCAGCAGAAAGGGATTCTATCAAGTATAAACAAGTGCAATATCTTCAAGATCGCGTAGGACACGAGTTTACCGGGGTAATATCAGGAGTTACCACCTTTGGCTTCTTTGTAGAACTTATAGAGAATAAATGCGAGGGTCTGGTACGAATAAGCAGCCTTGACGATGACCATTACACATTTGATAAAGATAATTTTTGCCTAAGGGGCCGACGTTATAAGGACTCCTATAATCTTGGAGACCGAGTAAATGTTATTATAAAGTCCGCCGATGTAATTAAGAAGCAATTGGATTTTGTGATAGCATAAAAAAACCCCAACTTTC
>NVRZ01000021.1 GCA_002401055.1 Bacteroidota bacterium | reverse complement strand
CCAACCACTGGCGCTGCCTGAACGACAGCATGTGGAGCCAAACCCCGGCGGTACAGGTCATGGCCTGGAGGCCCAGAAGTCGATTAGCACTACTTTCCCCCGCAAGGATGACAGTGAAATCGTTTGTCCATTTGGATCGTTTAGTAACAACTGCGGAGCTTCCGACCCTACAGCGAGCCTTGAGAGCTGCAAAACTTTTGCATGAAAGCTCTTTACATATTCTGAATTAGGGTAAGACTCCATCAGATCTTTATCAACATTAATAAAATAGGCCACATCCTCCTGCGGATTTAAGTTTTCTATCGCCAACAGCAAGGAAAATGAACCTGTGTGTGAGTCAATAAAATTTTTCACAAACTTCGATTTATCTATCATGAGATCCATGTAGATGTTATTGATCGATGCGTTTGCAGAATCAAAATTCTGTTGTCCACCAAATCTGTTTAGCAGGTTTCTTAATGAATCAATACTCAGAGAGAAAGTTCTGACATATTCATTGAATTCAAACATCGAATTCGACTCCTGTGAACCATTCACCTCGTAAGTATAGTACAATTGTTTAGCGTCTCCTGTTATATCCAGGCTCTCAGAATTATCCAGAAGAATATTGAAAAAGTTGTTTTGTGAAATTCTTACGCGAAAGAAATTCATGTTATCAGTCTGTCCTGAGAAGCTAAATTCTCCTTTCTCATTAAGGACCGCGGAATCCA
This sequence comes from Bacteroidota bacterium, assembly GCA_002401055.1. Lineage (GTDB taxonomy): Bacteria > Bacteroidota > Bacteroidia > NORP154 > NORP154 > NORP154. The sequence continues at coordinate 5,232 of NVRZ01000021.1, read as the reverse complement.
CGGGAACCTGTGCCGTTGCTGTAAGCAAGTCAAGATAAATTGATTCGCCGCTAGAGTTGCTGAGAACCCCTTTAACAGTATATCCTCCTCCAACGCGGCTTCCATCCCTTTCCCCATTCGGATTTGAACACCCCATTATAAGCGACAGTAACAATGCCGCTAACAAGGATGTGTTTACTACTCTCTTCATCTACTTTCTTCTAAAGATTTCTTTACCAGTTCACTCGCAATCTTAGGGTCTGCCTTGCCTTTTGACAGCTTCATCACCTCACCCATGAACAATCCAATGAGACCGACTTTACCGTTATTATACTCAGCAACCTTATCAGGGTACTTGGCCAATGCTTCTTTCACAAACTCTCCAATTGACCCTTCGTCACTCTCTTTAATCCAATTGTTATCCGTAGCAACTTCTAAGGGAGATTTATCAGCACCTTGAATAAGCAACGGAAACACTTTTTGCGTTGCAATAGAGTGGCTAATAGTGCCTTTTTCAATCAAATCTATAAGTTCGGCCAACACATCCGTGGTAACACTAAATTCTGAAATCTCCTTCGCATTTTCATTTAAATAGGATTTGACCGGTCCCATAATCCAGTTAACGGCGGCTTTAACTTGCTTCGTTTTTCCCAGAAGCTCATCAAAATATAGGGCTATAGATTTAGAATCGGTGATAACCGTGGCATCATAATCCGACAAGCCAAGTTGGCTCGTGTATTTTTTATACAACTCATTTGGTAGAGCTGGCATGCTTTCCTTAATGCTGTCAATATATTCCTGATCTACAATAACCATGGGCAAATCTGGTTCTGGGAAATATCTGTAGTCGTTGGCCATCTCCTTTGTTCGCATAACAATCGTCTTTCCCGTTGTCGCATCAAAGGTTCTGGTTTCCTGATATATTTTTTCGTTTTTGTCTAATGCCTCAATCTGCCTCATTATTTCAAACTCCAGCGCTCTTTGAACATTCCGAATGGAATTCATGTTCTTTACTTCCACTTTTTCACCAAGTTCAGTAGCTCCTTTTTCCCTAATTGAAATGTTTGCATCACAGCGCATACTTCCTTCCTCCATATTTCCATCACATATCTCCAGATAGCGAACGAGTTTTCTTACCTCATATAAGAACTGATAGGCCTCATCCGAATTTTTTATAACCGGTTCTGTGACCATTTCCAGTAAAGGTACCCCTGCGCGATTTAAATCAATCAGAGAATTAAATGGGTCCTGGTCATGGATGCTTTTTCCAGAGTCTTCCTCCATGTGTATTCGCGTAAGTTCAATATCCCTGGATTTCCCCTCTTTGTTTTTAATGGTGATGTACCCGCCATTGCAAATAGGAGTCGTGTGCTGACTAATTTGATAGCCTTTTGGCATATCCGTATAGAAGTAATTTTTTCGGGCATATTCATTTTGCTCGTGTATCTGGCAGTTGCAAGCAATTCCGAGCTTTACACCATATTCAACCATCTTGGTGTTGACCATAGGCAACACACCGGGGTGACCTAAAGATATAACGCTCACATTGGTATTGGGTACAGCACCATACTCCGTTGAATCAGAAGAATAGGCTTTGCTTTTGGTTAACAATTGGATGTGCACCTCAAGACCAATTACCGCCTCATATTTATCAGCACCCATTATCTGCCTATTTTGGTGACTATAATTGACGTTGAACCCTCAAGCGTATTCACCTTCAGCAAATATGAACCCGCCTCAATGGCCTCCGTGCTAATGGTTGGTTCAAAGGTTTTATTGAACTTGCCACTGCTTATTTCTCTACCAGAAATGTCAAATAACACATAAGACTCTGCGACACCAGTTTCCACGGTAAGAGAAATGTTTATTTCGTCAGTAAATGGATTGGGATATATTTGAAGATGACCATTATACGCTTTCAATAAAGGAACATTTACCGGTATAGCCGCTGTGACATCAAGCACCCAAAAACCTGTAGTCATATCCGATATCAAAACGATTCCGGAAGGAAGCAAAGGGTAAACCCCCCATGCTCCACCACCTGGCCCTGGCTGCGCCTTGGTATCATAAAATCCAGCCAACGTGGTAGCTGATGGATTTGATATGTTGTAAATGTACAAGCCATCATGGTAATAGCTGACATATGCATAATCTCCTCGGATTATTACATTGTGGGGGATGGAATTTGTATCGCCACCGGAATTAACTGTGTCAACAACGAGCATATTCGCCAAGTCGGAAACATCCACAATATTTACATCTATATTGGCTGTTTCATAGCACAGGACAAATGTATTTCCTTCAGCATTTAGCCATCCTGCATGGCTATAAGCTGGATCAACGCCACCTACCGAGGGAAGCGAGCCCAACAATATTGGGTTGCCTAAATCCGTATAGTCGTATACGTTGAACCCATTACCTCCTGAGTGCAAATATGCCGTGTCATTTCTAACATATACATCATGAACATAACCCCCTGGTGTGGTTAAATTTGCAATCTCAACCGGATTTATCGGATCGGCAAGAGAGAATACCCTGAGCCCATTGTTTACCTGATCTCCACCGCAGCTATAAAGCCTTGCAGAAGATGAATCGATAAAAATATTATGTGATTTAGAGAATAAAGTATTTGATTCATATACCAGTGTAACGGAATCTGGCAGGCTGCTGAGATCAACAATTTGCATTGTGCTCGCTGTATCTTCATCAGTTACCATATAGAGGTATCCATTGTAATCGTGATAGTCGCGATGTATGCATGGTACCGGATCACACGCTGTAACAGTTCCAGGAACGTAATCTACTTTAACAACGTTTTGCGGATCTGTAACATCAAAAAAATGCGCTCCCTGCCATGAGCCAATAACCGCATACTCCCTTCCATTCTGTACAAAGCCCCACACCTCATTGTAAACCGTAGTAATTGTGTCTTTCCAATTGTAGAGTGCTGTAATATTGAGGCTATCCTGAGCATATGAGCTAAAGAACATTGTCAAAACAAGAATAACAGTGAATAGCTTTTTCATATAACTAAATTCAGTTCGATAATTTTACAAATTTGTGCGAAACAGTTTGTTCTTCTGACAAGAGTTGTAGAACGTAAATACCTTCAGCAAGTTCAGATATGTCAATGCTAATCTCCGAATACGACGACGGAGATACGAGCATTTGCTTAAGCAATTTCCCCATCCTATCATATATACATACCAATGTGTTATCTGTTATCTTTCCCTGCGTTGTCATTGTGAGTTTGTTTACTGCAGGGTTCGGATAGAGCAGCGAAGTTTCAAGCAGTGCTTTTTCCTCTATCCCAGTTGCAACAGAAATGTCAAACACATACAATCCTGTTTGCATATCTGATACAAGGACAAGACCTGAAGGAAGTAAGGGATAAACTCCCCAAGCTCCTTTATAGCTCTCAAGATTGGGCAAAGCGTAAGTATCGTAGTAACCTACTCTAACCGGATTGGCTGGATTTGAAATATTATAAATCTGCAATCCATCATAGTAATAGCTGAGAAAAAGAAAGTCACCTTTAATTATAACGTTGTGAGGGATTGCGCTGGTGTCAGAACTACTGACATTAATTTGAGAGAGAATAGAAATGCCCGGCATATTCGAAACGTCACACACTTTGATATCCATGCCGTGTTTTTCATCTGCAAAAACGTATATACTACCGTCGTCGCTCAACCAACCTGAATGGTTGTATGCTTTATCTGGATATGTAATTAATGAATCAATTAATATTGGATTGGCCGCATCTGAAACTTCATATATGAACAGACCATTGTTACCTTTATTGCAAAACAGCGTGTCATTCCTGACGAACATATCGTGACAAAAAGACCCAAACTTTCCGATTGAATCCGGATCAATTGGATTGGCCAATGAAAATATTCGGCCATCGGCATTGTATAATCTAGCTGATGATGAATCGATAAATATATTGTGACTCCTTTTTATCAGGGAATCATTATCGTAAACAACTATCACCGAATCTGGCAAAAAGCTCATGTCGATTATCTGAAGTGTACTCGGACCTTCATCACAAACGGCATAGAGGTAGCCATTATAATCATGATAATCACGGTGTATTATATTGGAGCCGTCGTCTGCACCAGCTACAAATGCAACTGTGTCAACATTCATTGGATCGGTTATATCAAAGAAATGAGTACCATCGGTTGCACCAATGATGGCATATTCACGATTGTTAATTTTTACGCCCCAAATCTCATTATAAGTATTGTTGTAGAGTGACGAAGGAATTATGGTCGTGTCCATCCAATGAAAGAGCAAGCTAACATTTAGGCTATCCTGTGCCGTAACGGATCCACTAATCGCAAATGAAATTAACAGAGTAGCTAGCCTATTCATCCGCTAGAGCGTGGCGATGAGTTCCTTGATCAGCAAGGTCATCTTAGGTTCCGCTTCTTCAGCAACACGTTGTACATCCTCATGCGTTACAAGCACAATCTTTCCGGGAACTCCTAAATCTGTAATTATTGATATAGCAAAGCAAGGTATTCCCATATGCCTGGCCGTAATTACTTCAGGAACCGTAGACATGCCAACTGCATCCGCTCCAATATTGAATATATATCGGTACTCCGCCGGAGTTTCAAGACAAGGACCAGATACTACCGCATAAGTACCTGTTCGAATGTTTATGCCATTATCAGCAGCAATTTTTTGCGCTTTTGCAATAAGATCGTGATCGTAAGGTTCACTCATGTCAGGGAAACGTGGACCCAGCTCATCGTAATTTTGTCCGAGAAGAGGATTGCCAGGAAGAAGGTTTACATGATCATCTAATATCATAAGATCGCCTATCTCATAGTCAGGATTTACCCCACCACATGCATTGGAAACAAAGAGGTGTTTTATGCCCAGAAACTTCATTACCCTAACCGGTATCGCTAAATCCTGAAAAGCATAGCCTTCGTAATAGTGAAATCTGCCTTGCATTGCCACGACGTTCTTTGCGCCTAACTTTCCAAAGATTAGTCTACCAGAATGTCCCTCGACGGTAGAAACCGGAAAGCCTGGTATATCTTCATAGGGGATAGAAACCTCTACCTCTATCTCATTTAAGTCCCATCTCCCATCAAGTTCATCAAACCTCGTTATCTCTTTTTCAAGATGAGGGTCTCCTGCACTATGTAAAGCATTCATCGCTCTATCTGACAACTCCGTATATGTACCATTATTTGCATCTGTAATCGCAACCATCAGAGGGAGAAAGAAGGC
>NVRZ01000020.1 GCA_002401055.1 Bacteroidota bacterium | reverse complement strand
AATTTGATGCTGTTTTAGCTATGTATCATGACCAAGGATTAATTCCATTTAAATCACTTTCCTTCAGTAATGGCACTAATTTTACCGCAGGCTTGAATGTAATAAGAACTTCCCCTGACCATGGTGTTGCTTATGATATTGCTGGGAAAAACAAAGCAGAAGAAAGTTCGTTTAGACAAGCAATATACGTAGCGTGCGATATTCATAAAAACAGATTGTTTTCTGAAGAAATAAATGAAAACCCGTTAGAAGAATATAACCCTTCACAAAAAGTTCAATTGATAACAATACTAGATGTTGTAGAACATCTTCCTCACCCGCATCGAGATTTTAAAAAGATGCACGAAATCCTAGATGATAACGGTTCAATCGTTCTTGTAACACCAAATATTGAAAGCACGCAAAGGAAGTTGTTTGGTAGAAAGTGGTTTCAATTTAAACCAAGGGAGCACATTAGTTATTTTTCGCCCCACACATTGGGCATGTTGGCTGAAAAAAATGGATTTAAGATAATTAAGACTTTTTCATCAGGCCAATATGCTGATCTAGGGTTTATCAACCATAGATTGCATCGGTATGAATTCACTATATTAGCGTCTGTATTTGAAAAATTTATGCGCGTACTGGGATTAAAAGACACTTCTTGGTATATCAATACGGGTAGCATACTTACAGTTCTTCAAAAAGCATAACAAGAATATTTTGCGTCCTAAAACTATTAAAGTCATTGACCAAATAATTGGTCAGCCGATTTGCTTTTTTTTAACCATTCTAAGATTCATAACAGGAGGGTTTTTAAAGCGAGGAAAACGATCCGTCAAGAAAGTTCTGTTTATTAAGCTAATTGAGCAAGGAGCTACTGTCCTGGCATACTCAGCGATAAAGAAGGCTGTGGACATGGTTGGGAGGGACAATGTGTACTTCTGTGTTTTTGAAGAGAATCGCCCCATTCTGGACATAATGAAGATCATCCCTGAAGGCAACATCATTGTAATCCGGCAGGATAACATATTCATTTTTCTGATGGATATAATAGGCCTTCTTATCAAATCAAGAAGTAGGGGGATCGATGCCACGATCGATATGGAATTCTTTTCAAGAGCCTCTGCTATACTTGCGTATTTATCTGGAGCAAAAGTAAGAGTGGGCTTACATCGATTTAAAAGTGAGTTACCTTACAGAGGTGACCTGATGACGCACCGCATTCAACACAATCCATATATGCACATTTCAAAAGCCTACCTTCAGCTAGTTATGGCATTAGAGGCGGATTCTACGGAAGTGCCCATGCTGAAAATTGATGAGCAGGAGCTGTTGGTTGAAGCCCCAAGAATTGAAATTAGTGAGGAGCAATTTGCCGCGGCTGAAAAAATAATTGAATCTATTGCTGGCATCGCTCCTAGTAAACCCTGGGTTTTGCTGAACGCAAATGCTAGCGATATGCTTCCGCTGCGAAAGTGGGCAACAGAGCGGTTTATTGAGTTGGGTAAAAGGATATTAGAAGAGTATCCTACTTGTACTATTATGCTGACAGGTGCTCCTTCGGAGCAAAATTCCTGTGAGCAAATTCAAAAAGAATTTGACTCTTCACGCATAATTTCTTTGGCTGGACATACAACCTTAAAAGAGTTGATGGTTATCTATTCGATGTCTGATCTTCTTATCACCAATGATAGTGGCCCGGGTCATTTTGCCTCCATGACCAAAGTAAAGACCATTGTTATGTTCGGCCCAGAAACACCTAAACTTTTTGGGCCCCTAGGCGACAATACACATGTAATCTGGAAAAATCTGGTGTGCAGTCCATGTGTAAATGCCTTCAACCATCGTTTTTCTCCATGTACGAACAATGTGTGTATGCAGGAAATCTCTGTGAGTGAAGTTTATGAAAAGGCCAATAGTCTATTAGCTGGTTAGCTTCGGGTTGTTCTTGTGCCTCTTCTCATCTCTCTTTGCTTTTCTGTCCAGATTTTGTTTAAAGGCCGCTTCTAAGTCAACACCTGTTTGATTGGCCAAGCAAATTAAAACAAAAAGCACATCAGCCAATTCAGCTCCAAGCTCTTTGTCTTTATCAGATTCCTTAAAGGATTGCTCACCGTATTTTCTTGAAATTATTCTGGCCACTTCTCCAACCTCTTCGGTTAGTATTGCCATGTTGGTCAGCTCGTCGAAATACCTAACACCATATTGATCAATCCATTGATCTACGGTTTTCTGGGCTTCTTTAATGGTCAAGTCTGTGGTTGTTTAAAACATTGCCCCGCCCTTGCTATGCTTGGTAGCGGCACCTTTAATGTAGCGAAGTGAAATTTCAAAGCCTCCTTTACCTGAACTTACAGACTTGAGCCCTGAAATATTGATATCGTAATTAAATCCAACGGCAAAATCAGATAGCTCGAACATCAGCATTGGAATGAATGAATCTCCTACTCTAAAGAATCCACCAAGGTAAACGGCAGAGTTTTTAATTAAGCCAGTGTATTTCGATTCTTCTTTCAGGCTGTATCTTATCAGTCCACCAACATTTATTTCCTGAGCAGAATTTTGTTTCATATACAAAAAGCTTGGGATGACAGCCAAAGTAGTGTTGGGAATTCCAAGGTAAGACCTGCCGTGCACAACGATCTTCGCATACAGACTTTGAACGTCATCTACATATAATTTTTGTTTTGGCTGATTAATGTGAAAAACACCAACGCCTAGATTCACTGTTATTTTGTCATTGGATGACATGTTCTTTGGTTTTGTGATAAAGTTCCAGTTCAAACCCGCACCAAAGTCACCATAAATGAATGAATTGGAATTTAGTGTTCCTTCTTCTCCAGATGGTGTAGACGAATTGTAGCTATTACCGTCAAACTGGTTGCCCCATTTGAGATCGGTGTTCTTTACTCCTCTTTGAGCAAATCCACCGAGAAGCCCAACGGAAAAATTGTTTTTGTCATTAGCCGCTAATATGGCTGCCAGCGATAAATTCACCTGGGTAGTTCCGAACTTGGATTTTCCAGCCTGGTCGTTAAATACAAGAAGGCCTGCAGCAAGATGAACGCTGTTCCACTTCTTCTTCATGAGTTTCATGTCGAAGGAGAACATACCGGTCCGATAGGGTTGCGCTATACTGTTCCACTGATCCTTATAATTTATGATAGCCCTCATATCACCGTTAAAGCTTCCTGTTGTTGCCGGATTTATCAACAAAGGAGTTTCATAGAACTGAGAAAAATGTATATCCTGCCCAGTACTCGTGAAGCAATAAAACAACCCGATTAATATAAATGGTACTCTAAGAAATTTTTTCATCATTGCTATTGTATTAAAGTTAAGTCTCCTTTTTCCTGATGTGTTTTTCCATTTAGAAAAACAGCTTCAACGTAGTAGACGAATACGGCTGAGCTCATGGTTTCACCTCGAAATTTACCATCCCAACCGGTTGAGAGATCATTGGCCTGAAAACTGCTGTTTTCAAATACCTTTTCACCCCATCTATCATAAATAATATACGTCAGAATTTCTTTGATCCCCTTACCTTGCACGTACGCAATACTGTTTTTTGGCTCAAGTGAACTGGGAGAAAATATTTCAGGAATGAATATTACAAAATCCTCCTCAACGCTTATGGTTACCGTGTCGCTATTTACGCATCCATTTGCATCCGTAACCAGTAAATAATAGGTTGTGGTTTGCTGAGGCGAAACTGTAATAATTGCACTGATATCGCCTGTACTCCACACATAGTTAGGCCCTCCCGAACCTACCAAGGTGACGCTTGTCCCCAGTGCGATAGTATCATCCATACCAGCAAACACAGAAGGGAGAGAATTTACGACTACTGTTACTGAATCTTCCGATGAGCCGCAACTGTCAGCAACAAGAACAGAATATACAGTTAAGCCGGTAGGGCTAACGGTAATGGACTGTGTAGTCTCACCACCAGGAGACCAGAGGTAGTTACTCGCAGCGGATGCAACTAACGTTAAGTTTTCTCCGATACAAATGTCGGTTGTTCCACTGATTGTCACCTGCGAGGAAGTGCTTACAAACACGTTGACAGAGTTTGAGTCGCTACACAATCCAACGGTTACAGTTACTGAAAAAGTTGTATCAATAAGAGGCATAACTGTGATAGAAGATGATGTATCTCCAATGTTCCACAAGTATGTGCCTCCGCCTGAGGCAACCAGCACTGTGCTGTTACCACTGCAAATAACATTGTTGCCTGTAATCTGTGCAACAACTGCAGTAGGCTGCGTTATGGTTATAGTCATAGAAGTATCACAATTATTCTCATCCGTTACGGTGACAGTATATAAACCTGCTCCCAAACCCGAAATAGAAGAATCGGTTTGTGCGCCTGGTGACCATATATACGTATAGGCACCGGTTCCTCCTGTAACCGTAACTGTTGTAGCGCCGTCCAAGTCACCATTACAGGTTACATCTGTTACATTTGAAACCAAAGACAATGCTGTAGGTTCAAGTATTATTACCTGTGTGTTTAGGGACACACATCCGGTAGAGTCCATTACTATAATCTGATAGGTGCCGCCGGATAAGCTGTCAAAACCACTTCCACTTTGGTAAGTGAATCCACTATCAATACTAAATTGAATAGGTGATGTTCCTCCACTGGCAAATACTGTGATGTCTCCGTCATTTAATCCAGTACAGGACAAGTCTATCAATTGAATAGAATCTATAACTGGCGCGCCCAGATTGCTCACCGTCACTGAAGTTGAGTTCACACAACCTTCCGCATCGGTAACTGATACATCATAATTTCCTGCGCTAAGCCCCGTTGCAGTTGAGTCCGTCTGACTAGAAGCATTGCTGTCCCATAAATAAGTGAATGGACCATTTCCAGTTGGCGTTACTGTGGCTTCTCCATCCGACAATCCACATGATGCATTCAAGGATGAGCTTGTCAAAACGGGAAGAGAATTTATAAGCAATACCATGCTATCATTCGTCGCTGAGCAAGGGCCAACAGGATTATTGGAGGTTATTGTTAACACAACACTTCCTGCACTAATATCTAAAGTTCCAGGAGAGTAGCTGGCGCCAAGTAGCGATGAATCATCGAAAACGCCGTCACCAGAACTTGTCCAGGTAATCGAAGAGCTGCTTCCACCCATTGAACCGACTAAAACATAAGAAGACCCCTCACATATACTTGAATCACTGCCCGCACTAACAGTAGGCGCTGAATTTATTTGCAGAATTAATGTATCTACTGCAGCACCACAAATACCAGCTGGGTCATTCGATGTGATAATGATGAACACAGATCCTGAAGAGATATCAGTAGAGCCGGGAGTATAGGTTGCAGCCAATATGTTTGTGTTATCAAAGATACCGTCACCAGAAGTTGTCCATGTATTACTTGTAGAGCTTCCCCCAATAGTACCAGAAAGGGTGTAGTTACTTCCCTCACAGATTGTATCATCCACCCCAGCGCTCGCTGTAGCTGCTTGGTTGATGGTTAGCGTCATAATGTCCACTGCAGCATTGCACAATCCAGATGGATTGTCTGTGGTAAGTGTCAAATCCACGGTACCAGCGCTGATGTCAGCAGACCCCGGCGAGTAGATTGCAGTTAGCGATGCGGTGTTGTCAAAACTTCCATCCCCAGAAGATGACCAAGTAACAGAAGATGCACTTCCACCCATGGACCCCGATAATGTGTGATCATCACCTTCACAAATGGTAGCATCAGCACCTGCGCTAACTGTAGCTGCAGGACTTACAACAAGTGTCATGGAGTCTATAACCTCAGTACAGATTCCGGCGGGATTATTCGATGTGATAATGATGAACACAGATCCTGAAGAAATATCAGTAGAGCCAGGAGTATAGGTTGCAGCCAATATGTTTGTGTTATCAAAGATACCGTCACCAGAAGTTGTCCATGTATTACTTGTAGAGCTTCCCCCAATAGTACCAGAA
>NVRZ01000019.1 GCA_002401055.1 Bacteroidota bacterium | reverse complement strand
TATCACACATCCAGGTGGCTAGATCCGTGCTTTCCGCCTGTTTAAAACCTCGGGTTGTAATTGCAGGAGTACCTATAGATGTTGCAGGACTTCCAACTATTGTATTCAATATTATCTGGTAGTTACATCCTGCATTCCCAGTTGAGTCCATCTTGATCAAATATACGTCTTGATTACCTGCACCGAAGCTATTTGTACTCCCGGCTAAGATATATCCTCCGTCACTGGTTCCCTGGATTGACTGTGCAAAATCAGGGCCTGTCCCTCCACAAGTTATTGACCATTGTAAATTACCTAGAAGGTCTGTTTTAATTACGTACACATCATCATTTCCAAATCCAAAGCTATTGGTCATTCCAGCGATTATATAACCTTCATCTACTGTCTGAAGCACTGAATATGGCTTATCCTCCCCTGAGCCCCCATAAGTTTTTGACCAAAGTATATTTCCGGAAGAATCAGTCTTTATCAAATACACATCATCACTTCCCGCTCCAAAACTTGTAGTAATTCCTGCTAAAACGTATCCATTGTCTGTAGTTTGGCTTATGGAACGGATTGCCTCCATACTTGCTCCACCATACTTCCTAGTCCATAAGATATTTCCGGACGAATCTGTTTTTATCAGACAGATATCCTGATTTCCGAAATTATCAATATGATTTCCTGTAATAATGTACCCTCCGTCAGAGGTTTGCTGCAACGCTTTCTCCTGTTCAATAAATTGGTCAGCAGTCAACCATGTATCATAATATATTTTTGTCCAGAGCAAGTCTCCAATGGCATTCGTTTTTCGCAAAATAAAAGAAGGTGCAAACCAACTATTAAGCACACTGGCAACAATAAAGCCCCCATTAGTTGCCTCTTGAACAAAACAACCCAATTCTCCATCAACTCCTCCTGCATTATATGTCTTTGTCCATAACGTATCCCCTATGCTATCAAGTTTAAACAAATATGTTACACCGTTCCATACATCTCTGAATCCAGTAGTAATATACCCTCCGTCAGAGGTTTGTTCTATCCACTCTCCAGTATCCCAACCAGAATTACCATACGTTTTTGTCCATAAAGTATCTCCAAGACTATTAGTCTTGATAATATACGCGTCCCCAAATACGCCAAAACTTAATGTATATCCAGTAATAATATATCCACCGTCAGTGGTTTGTTGAACTGAACTTGCATAATCCAAGTCGTTACCTCCAAATGTTTTCTGGAAAGTTGTTTGAGCATAGGCCGTACTACCAATTCCAAATCCAAAAAAATTCAAAAGGGTAATTGTAAGGATAAGGGAACTGATGCAAAGCTGGGCAAAACGTATAACCTGCTGAAGGGTACTAAACACAACTAATGACTTTTATTTCCGTCTACTTTGATCATTTTAAATGTTTCAATTACTTTCCCTCCTGATTGGATTGTACAATAATAAATACCCGAAGACATGTTTCTTGCATCAAGTGTAGCGGTAGATTCAGTGGTCGGATGACTACAATTATTTACCAATGTAGCCACTTTTTGACCATAGACATTGAAAACTGAAATATTCACTGGTACATTTTCTTTCACATAATAATCTATATGAGTATGGTCAGTGAACGGATTGGGATAATTGTGTGATGAAAAATATATACTTGCCTCTTTTATTTCTTCTGTGTTTATATCTTCTTCCATTTCTATGTCCTTTGTTTCCGTATCAATTGAAACGTACCCATCATCCATGTTGCTATTACCTGAGTTAGACGTTTTACATAAGGGTGCGCATGTAATTGGATCAAAGATGAACGCATAGAATTCACTATTAGTTTCAGTTTCAAAACCATCAGATAAAATGATCTCATTCCCTGCCCGCATCGTAACATAAGTCCTACTTGAAACAATAAACGGACCAAAGGGCTGAGAGTTGTCAACATCTTGCCCTGCCTCAATTTTTCCACCTGTAGTATATGCTCTGCTAAATGGACTTATTGTGTTCTGCAAGAGCAAATCAGCAGAAGGCGGAAAAGAAACTGCTGCTTGTACTGCATTGAAAGCATTCAAGCGCCCATAGCCCAATTCTTGTGAGTGACCTGGAAGGTCAGCATTCCAATTATAATTATAACCTCCTACGTTATCTACTGTTTCGTGTAGTATTAACCTGATATCGCCATTAGTTAGACATGAGTTAACAGAAAGCATCAGAGCAGCCACGCCAGACACTTGCGGGGAAGCCATGGATGTGCCGTCAAGGAAATTATAAAATGGCAAATGATTTTGCGAAGGACTAATATCTGGGGTAGTACTCAATATGTTTACTGCAGGAGCTGCAATTTCCTGAGCGGGACCAAATTGCGAATCTGACCATAATTGATCCGTTGCGTCTGTACCTCCAACTGCTACAACATGAGGATTAGAGGCGGGATAAGAGACATTGGGACTCCCACACATAATAGTGTTTCCCGAAGAACATACAATAAGAACTCCATATTCCAAATAAGCTTCTTTTATTGCCTCATCAGTAGATGTAATTGGCAGTTGACCCATACACAGAGATAGGCTAATGATATGCGCACCATTTTGAGCTGCATATAAGATGGCATCATCCAATATAGAACTTGTAGGCGTAGACCCCATTTTTACTATCATCAAGCGGGCACCAGGAGCCCCAAATCCACCAGCAACTCCTGCTACGCCGATTGTTGAATTATTCATTTTAGCACCAGCAATACCTGCAACGTGGGTACCATGGAAAAATGGAGTAGAATTTGGAGGAATATTATTGGTGTTATTGTCATCGTCAAAAAAATTCCATCCCTTAAAATCATCAATAAATCCGTTCCCATCATTATCCAAATTATCTCCTGAGATCGGATCATTGGGGTCAAGCCAATCATTCTCTAGATTATTAAGCCAAATATTCTGATAGACATCTGCACCTAATCCCAAATCCTCATGATCCCAATCCACGCCATTATCCAATATTGCTATTATTACATTGGGTGACCCCTTATCAATATCCCATGCCAAAGGGGTTGATATTAAAGGATGGTGGGATTGAAAAGGGAATTCAGCGTCATTTGGATTGAAAGTGTAGCTTCCAAAGATATTTAATTCCGCAACTTTACAAAACCCGCAGTTAATATACTCTTGTATTACCTGGACAACATCATCTGAAGCTTGAATTTCTATATCAACAAAGCCAAGAGAATTAGTGCGTAATACCCTAACATTAGTAACCGTATAAAGACTGTCTTTTTGTTGGTTGGTTACTCCTTTTAGAAATTTAACAGTAAACACTCGTTCTACTTCAAAACTTGGATTTCCAAAGGAATCTGCCTCAAACCAAGTTCCCTGCATTTTGACATACTCTTTATTTCCATTAGTATAATTGTTCTGAGCAAGAGTGTCGCTCAGACTACAAAAGACTACAATAAATAATACAAGGAATTTCGTTTTCATCTGATGTAAATTTTAATGTCCTCCCAAATTATTTGGTGTATTTTTCTAACTGAATAATCTCCTCTCTGAGTTGTTCATTTTCAGTCTTCAATTCCGTAATTTCCTTGTTCATCTCAAACAAATACATATATATCTGCTCTATTTTTCTCATCTGTAAAACACTCATTTCCGCTAAATCAATCCCATCCTCTTCAATTATATCACCAGAAGGAACGCCCATTAAGTGGCTTCTTTCTTTAACATAACTCTCTTCATCCCTTAAGTCTTGAAGCGTTAATTTCCTTTTAAATTCATCATCAGCCCAGTTCGCGTCAGTTGCTACCAATTTTCTTGCGACAAACTTGCCATCAACGCTCATCAGATAATCCACGTGCGGGCCTGCATCAATCGTTAATGCACCCACCTTTACTTTTTGCCCCGTATTTGTAGATAAAAAGGTCATAAAAGGAGTTCCCGGAATGCCTATTGAAAATGAAGGAATAAGGCCGTGAATAAACGGGATTAAATCCCATTTGGAATCAATAAAAAACGCACTTGGGGTCGGATTGTAAAAGTGCTGCAACCTGATCCCTGGATCACTAAATACTCCTGGGTTACCTGGTGGTAAATTTGCAGTGAATACATGCAACTTTTTTTGTGGTGTACTGGTACCTATTCCCACTGCTTTACTATTCTCGTTTATTATTGTGTTGAATGATGCGAAAGCAAAACTTTGTATATACAAATCACTATTGTCAGAATAAATATGATTGTTGGTAGAACTACCTGGTGCTACTCCCCCTACCCAAATTGACTGTCCCACTTTAATAGAGTCATTAATATGCAAGCTATCAAAAGTTGCCCCATTCGCCCTTATATCTCCAACTACTTCAAGACTTTCATTTGGCGTGTTTGTTCCTATACCTACCTTTCTATCTGTCCAAACTATAGTGTTCCCGTTTGGTTGCCAGCCAACACTTGGTGTGGAAATAGCAATTGGAATTTCTGGAATTGGTCGCTCCCTGATCTCGCCTCCGGGGCCTCTAACAAGCATCTTGTCAAGCGAATCTTGGGCGCCGCTTACATTCATTATTTTCAGCTTGCCAGCTATCTCAAGTGTCTCTGCAGGACTCATCCCGTTTGAATTATTAGTTGACGGGTAAACAGTAGGTGGATTTTGAGCATATGCACAGTTAATCATTACTATTGCAACGCACCAAAGGATTGCTTTGTTTTTCATGATACTTTAGATTTAGGTTAACAAAATAGAGGTAATGGGGATAGAATATTACGAATATAATTTGAAGAATCCAAAGGGAAATGTGAAAAAATCCATCCCACACAGTTGATCCAATGCATGTTAACAAAAAACCCCTCATTACAAGGGGCTCTCTGCTGAAAAACATGTCAGGAAAACATGTATTAATTAATCGGCTGCTGCTGATCTGGTTCAGGTAGTGGTTCTTTAACCGCCCTGTCCAGTTCTATATCCAGCACATTCAACTGGCCTTCTGCAATCTCCACTACGGGTATTTGCTTTGCTTCATACCCTTTTGCAGTGGCTTGTACCGTGTAAGTACCTGGCCTTAGTTGCTTGAAACCGTATTTACCTTGCTTGTTGGCATTTCTGCTGTCTTGTGTTTCAAGGATTTCAACAGTGGCTCCAACAATACGGTCGCCCGTTGCACTATCGGTTACAGTTCCTCTCAATGCACTGCCAGACCTTCCCAGATCAACAATTAATCGTGCATTGAAGTAGGTAGCATAAAACTCAGCATCGCTTGTTTTAAACTGCTCTATGAGCTTGTCCAATTTATCCTTCAATAAACCATCTGCTTCTTGAAAACTTAGGGACAAGTCTTCTGTTGCAGTCTTTTTGTTGCTGATAGCCGTTCTGGGCTTCGGGATGATGTCTGAATAGTCATCAATCCTACTTTGTAATTCCGTAAGATCGGCTGCGACTAACCCGTAATCACCAAGAGAACCTACAATAGCGTCTGCCTTATCATGAATGATCTGGCATTTGCTTTGAAGCTCTGTGTCTCTGCCTTTCAATAGTTCACTTCTTGAATAGTTGATGCTTTCCAAGAGTTCATTGTCTCCTATTTCTGTGGCATAGGCGTGTACGGCTGTACTCACTTCTATTGCTTTATCTGCCAGTTCTTCTTTTAGTACTGACTTGTCTATAGCGATACCTGTCGTGTCTTGCTCCTGTATCAATCTCACACTTTCTATATCTCCAATCTTAGATTCAAAAGCTGAAAATGAAGTAGCAAACGCGGGTAATCCGCTCCATACGCTGTTATTATCAGCGCAAACCTTCTGTACTGCTAAGTACATTGAAAGTTTATTTTCTAAGTTATCTTTCATAGCTACTTGATTTTTTAGAACGATTTTTAAATCGCTCAAATTATTAATTCAGTTAATTGTGTTTTAAAACTTCATTTACCGTGCCAGCATTGCCTTAAAAAACACGCTCTATCATATAGATTCTTGATAAATAGGTGTTTGTCCTACAAGAATTGGGGGTTAGTTTGCAAAAACAGGTTTCCAGCAAAACACATGGATTTAAACACGGCCATTGCCTTAAAAGAGTGCCATTCTGTGCCATTCCAGATGATCATTATCTCTTCCGACTGACTTGTCGGGGCGTTCCGGTCAGTTGATATGTCGTTCCGGTGACCTGACGTGCTATGCCGGACACATGAAGAGGCGTTCCGGCGACTCGACGTGCCGTGCCGGACACATGAAGAGGCGTTCCGGCGACTCGACGTGCCATGCCGGACACATGA
>NVRZ01000018.1 GCA_002401055.1 Bacteroidota bacterium | reverse complement strand
TACTGCATCTTTTTAGAATATTATTTGTTATTCTTAGAGTTAACCTCCGTAAAGGGAACTATAAACCCTAATTTCTTTGAAAAAGTACGATTTAGTTGTTAACAGAACTTGCGAGTCTCCCAAATTTTTGCTAGTTTGCATCCATGTTTCACAGCCTTCGCTGCGTTCTTGTATTATTTCTCTGCTTTGGCTGGTGTGTAGAGCATGTTGCGGCTCAGAACTTAGTTCCTAATCCGAGTTTTGAAGAACACTCCGGATGCCCTGATGGGTACACTCAACTGGATAAAGCGAATGATTGGACAATTAGATTAAATACTCCTGACTTTTACCATTCCTGTGGGGCCAATAATTTCTCAACACCAAATACAGGTTGGGGAATACAGTGTCCGAGTACAGGGTACGGTTTTGCTGCAATTCATCCTTATGTAGAAATAAATCCGAGCCCACAAGAATTTTTTGGTGCGCAACTGGTGGAACCCTTAGTCATTGGACAAAAATATTATGTAACCTTCAACGTAGTTATGCCGAAATATTCTGGATGTGCTATTAATAATTTTGGTGTAAAATTCACCTCTGTATTTTACGGTGATACTGGTATTGTTCCCGCACCTGTTGTTAATAATTTTGCACACGTTTATTCAACTGATATAATCCAGGACTCAACATCCTGGACAACTGTCTTCGGCTCGTTCATTGCAGATTCAGCTTACCAGTACATTATGGTTGGCAACTTTTTTGATATGTCAAATACAGACACAGTGAAGTTTAGTATCCTCAATTGCACGAATGTTTATTATTTCATTGATGATATTTGTGTTTCTACCGACTCCCTTACCTGTGTTGATATTACGAACGATATTATTGATTTTATTGCTGATAGCACTACTATTCAGAATGGAAGCTGTGTTAATTATTATGTAAATACTATTGTAGATTATGATTTTTATGAGTGGCAGTTTCCGGGAGGAACGCCTTCGTTCTCAACAGATAGTTTACCCATTATTTGTTACGATTCAACTGGAAGTTTTGATGTATTACTGATTACATCTGATAGCAGTGGCTGTTCTGATACCATAATCAAAGACAACTATATAACGGTGAACCAGGCAAATGCTATCGTCAAGTTGGCTAAAAAGACTCAAACAAGCTTTATTATATCGCCAAATCCATTTAGCAATTACGCTACTCTGACATTTGAGAATGTAAAGAAAGAAAAACATGCTTTAACGCTGTTTGATAACCAAGGAAGACATCTTTGGACAGTGACTAATATAACAACAGAGCAAGTTGAAATAGGAAGAGAGAATTTGATGAATGGCTTATACTTTTTGCAACTTCAAACTGACAAGCGGATTGTCGCCTCAGGTAAATTGATAATTGAGCAATAAAATGACACTGGCTATAACAATGTATTACACACAATGGGGGGTGTTAGCAGTCTGTAACGGTAGGTAAGTTTAGCTCGTAAGTGGTGGTTGACAAAACAATGCCCCCACTGCGGTAATACGGGCCGTTGTGCGTAATTAAAAGCAACTATGAGACTGAGAATGTTGACAATATTAGCTTCTCTGACTGTTTTCTTGATAGGCTGTTCAGAAGGTTATAAGAAGGTGGACGGGAAATGGGCTTACGTTTCATATGACGAGGGAGTAGGGAAACGAGTAACGTACATGGATGTTGACCAAGCAACTTTTGAAACTTTGGACAATAAAGGCTATGCAAAAGACAAGAATAATGTATTCCTGACCTCTGGAAAAATAGATAATGCAAACCCTGAGACATTTCATGTAATAGGGAATGGCTATGCAGCCGACAATAAGAATGTGTATCTAGACCGTGAAACATTAATAGACGCAGAACCTATGACTTTTGAACAACTTGACTTCCCTTATTCCAGAGACAATAAAAACGTGTTTTGTGGGACTTTACCCCTTGACATTTCCAACTTAGAAAGTTTTAAAGTAACTAAATCGAGCAGTTCAAAATCAACGGTATTGACAACTCATTTTATCGAATTGAATCCAGAATATTCATTCATTGACTCGATAAGATATAAGGGAATAATTTACGGCTATGGAACTGCAAAAACAGACAACGAGAAATTTGATGGATATAAAAAAATAAAATAACTACGCACAACAATGTGTATAGCATATAGGGCAGACGAGTAAATATTTATCTTTGAGTTAGTCAACAGCTCTGGTTTTTGGGGACATATCCATTTCAAAACTCCCTACATGCCATACACGGACCGTTGGGCGTAATTCTCTGGGCAACAATGACGTGCAGATGACGTTATTAGACTGAAAACCACTTGCCCGTGACCCTCATTGCGCAATCCTTACTCCGAACGCTAATCATCTTTGCCGCGACAAGTGTGCAACTAAGTGTCCTTGCACAAATAAGCTACGACACCGTCTACACCAAACTTATTGGAAATTCTCAGTTCCACACAGAGGGTTTATCACTTATTGAACTTTCGGCTGACAGCATACTCTGGTCCACCGGCTACCACGGCGGTCTGGATTACTGCGACTGGAGACCTAAACTATACATTACCAATGCTGAATCAGATACAATTTGGTCGACCTCTGACATTGTTGGAGGCAGGAAAATCATAGCCACGAGTGACGGAAATTTTGTAAATATCCGGCAGATCAACGTTCCATCAAATTGTACTCAAGACACCCTTATAGTTTCGAAGTTCAATATTATGGGTGATACCCTCTGGGTAAGAAAGTTCTATTTCGGCACAGGGATGAATAGAATTGGTGATATAGTAGAAACGGCAGATAGTGGACTCGCCATCATTTGCAGCTATGAGACGGGTTTCAGTTGGAATTCTAGGCTTATCAAACTTAATGGCAGTGGAATTACAGAATGGACTAAAGTCTATTCCTCGAGCTTAATGCGCGGGTTATCTCTTGCTAATACCTCAGATGATGGGTTCGGTATATTATTTAAAGACTCGCCAATCTCGTATAAGGTAATACGCACCAACTCCTTTGGAGACTCCTTGTGGTCAACGATCATCTCAGACAGCTTCAACGTATCGGGCAGAGCTAGTATTGAGACATTGCCTGATGATAACTTCTTAATAACTGGAGCAACAATTAATAGCGGTTTTCTAGCCAGAGTGTCTAACGTAGGATCGCTGCAATTTCACAAGTTCTTCTCAGATTCAGTAGCGGGCAATTCCCTGTGGTTAGAGTTTGCTAAATACATACCCTCGAAGAATGTCTACGCTTTTTTAACGACCAGAATTAATATAACAGACACCCTCGGAAACCTAATATGGTCCAGTTCGGACTTCGACGCAACATTCATGGATATCATTGAAACTTCTAATGGTGATTTAATGGCTTTGGGGTATAGGTACATTGACGGTACGGAAAAGATATTTGCCGTTAGGTTCCAAGAGACCACAACAAACATTGTTCAGCCAGGTGAATTGCCCGTTATAAATATTTACCCGAATCCCACATCTGGTACGCTCTCAATATTATTTGACAAGTTATATCAGAAAGTAGAGCTCGCATTATTTGATATTCGCGGTAGACGAGTAATGGAGCATTCAACTAATCAGTCGCGGACAGTTAATCTCAATATTGAACATCTCGCAGAGGGAATGTACGTTTTGAGAGTGCAAGCTGAGGGCTTACAAAGCTTCAATACCAAACTCCTTAAGGAGAATTAATTACTCAGCAAGGGGTTTGAACTACGCCCAACAATGGGTTGCAGGTAATGGCGCTTAAGTACGATTTTGCCTATCTTGTAGTGTGCGTAAGCGTGGTTGGTGGTGTTATAACGGTAAGGAGCCACTACCGCAACCCTGACCGTTACAGCACATATTTCAGGACGTGATACTCGGACTCTTGCCGGAAATGCTATATTAGAGTTGTGGTAAAACGACACTTAATAGCGCTATTCATGGTTCTCTCGACTTTGGCAACTTATGCGCAAGATCAGAGGGCTATTGACTCCCTGAAATCAATCATTGAAACTGGAAAGCACGACACCTCCATTTGCAATGCCTATCTAAGATGGGGGGAGCAAATTTATTTGAACGACCCGGACACTGCATTAGTTCTCTGGCAGAAAGCTCATGACATTGCTAAGGAGAATTTAGATTCTGGCCCATCTTCAATCCTCGAAAAAAAGTATTTGTCCTCTTTTGGTGAGGCTTTGAACAATATTGGGTATATCTATGAACATCTAGGGGATATCGAAAAAGGGTTGGAGTATTACCGTCGGAGTCTAGAGATTCTAAAAGAGAGTGGAGATAAAAATGGAGTAGCTACATTGTTCAACAATATTGCACATATATATTATCATCAAGGAGACATTGAAGAAGCACTGGAATATTACAACATGAGTTTAAAGATCCTAGAAGAGATAGGAGATAAAAAGAGCATGGCTGGTTCTTTGAACAATATAGGACAGGTCCATCAAAATCATGGCAATGTTGCAGAAGGGTTTGAATACTACTTTAAGAGTTTAAAGATTCGGGAAGAGATAGGAGATAAAAACGGAGAGGCACAATCTTTGAATAATATTGGAACTATCTATTACGATCAAGGTGACAATGAAAGAGCATTGGAATACCACCTTAAAAGTTTAAAGATAAGAGAGGAAATGGGAAATAAAAATATGGCAACTTCCTTGTATAACATTGGAGATACTTATCTGAATATGGGTGATGTCATTCTGGCCAAAGAGTATGCTCGAAAAAGTATGACGGTAGCAAAAGAATTTGGATTTCCAGATGATATAGAGGCACCGGCAAAGTTGCTCTCAAAAGTTTACAGAATGGAAGGTGATTTTAAGAATGCTCTTGAAATGTACGAGCTCCACATCCAAATGCGCGACAGCATCAAAAATGAAGAAACTCAGAAAGCTGCTATCCGCCAGCAGACAAAGTATGAGTTTGAAAAGGTTCAGCTTGTGAAGGAACAGGAAGAAAAGGAATCCGCAAGATTGGAAGCTGAAGTAACCAACAGACGGGATAATCTTCAATACTCCGTAATCCTCATTGCGATTCTAGTGCTATTTGGTGGAGTGCTTTCTCTGGGATTTGTCAATGTCAGCGAAAGAATGGCGGAAGGGATCATCTTCTTTTCATTCCTTATCCTATTTGAGTTCTTGCTTGTATTGGCAGATCCTTACATTGAAAACTGGTCTTCTGGTGCGCCGGGTATTAAGCTCCTGTTCAATGCGGGTATTGCTGCTTTGATATTCCCTGCTCATGCTTTCTTTGAATCCAGACTGAAAGGCAGACTGGTTAAAAGCAGTGCGTGAGCAGGTTGAACAGAACGAGAGTAACGTGCTGTAACAATGGGTTTGACGAAATTGCGCGGAACCGCAGTCTACGGTGTTTCGTATTTTAGGTGAACGGTAGGCAGGGGTTTGAACGTGAGGCGCAACTTCGCAAACCCGAACCGTTATAAAGCATAACCGCGGAGGGGGGTGTCAAAACAACGTGATCAGCTTACTCTAAGACTCCCTGCCAGAACTTCCCAAACCGTGGACAGCAATATACCGTGATAGTTGCCTGCGTAACACAACTGCGGGCTGGACACGTAAGCAGAACTCTGAGCAATGTTGGGTCGACGGACTACGCGAGGACTGTGTGCCAACAATGCCCGCTTGACTTGAACGAGTGACTTAACGGAGGGCTGTGGCGCGGTTACGATTTAATAACAATGTATTTGAGGCAATAGCGCGTGAGTACCATTTTGCGTAACTTGTGGTGTGCGTCGGTACAGTCGGTGGTGTTAGAATAGTCTGGCGCTACTGCCCAAATACTGACCGTTATGCCCAATTGAAAAATATTAACCTGAAAACCAGAACTATGCTTAAAATGAAACAAATAGCGTTTGTTATCCTTTCTTTAGTATTTATTTCCTCGTTGAAAGGATACCCGAACAACGCCTCGCTGAATAATAACTCAGACTTAATTGGGAAAAGAGTACCTGATTTTAGTATGAAGGATATTAATGGAAATCTAATTTCCTCCAATGACACTAAAGGGAAAGTAGTCGTACTGAATTTTTGGTTTGCCGCTTGTAAACCATGCATCAAAGAAATACCTGAATTGAACGAAGTTTATGAAAAGTATAAAGCAGATACAAATGTGGTTTTCGCTTCTATAACCTTTGATAAACTAGATAGGGTAACTACATTTCTTAAAAAGTACCCTATTCAGTACCCTGTGGTTGCAGATGCAAAGGACATTTGCAATGTATTTAAGACTACTGGATATCCTACAAATATTGTTATTGACAAAAAGGGAAACTATTTTGAATATATAACAGGCGGATTTTCACAAATCGGACATCAAATATCAAGTTCT
>NVRZ01000017.1 GCA_002401055.1 Bacteroidota bacterium | reverse complement strand
TGTCCAATCACCTCTTTTATCGACCATTTCTCAGCTTCGTATCTATAGTCTTCTTTTTCAACTGGCACCACGGCCATTGAAGTCAATAACTCCTCCGAGGAAGCTTCTAATGCCTCAAACATATCTTCTGTATTTGTAAGATCCACATACATGTGAAATCTCTCGTCGTAATCTTCTTTATTTGGCTTACTCATCGTACATGTTTATAGTTCGCAGCGAATTTCAATATAATAGTTGACGTATTTATACTATATCCACATCTTTTATAAAAGGAATTTTGAGCCAGAAATAAATAAGCTCATGGTGGTTGAATGTATAATATGATACTTGTAATTACAGCATCCGAAACTATCTTTGCACAAATTTTAACTTTTTCGTCTGAATATTTATATAGACGAAACCAATACAAACAAACATGAAAACCATTTTTACATTATTCGCTGTTGTAGCTCTTGTTGCTGCAACAAATATTACTCCTTCGCAAAGCGCTAGCGGAGATTGTGTTCAACCCAAAGGAGAGCTACTGGGAACAATTACCCAACTAGAATCTCAGGGGTATAGGGTTTCTTCAATAGACTGCGCAAGTGTTAGCTATTTTGCGCCTCCAACACCGCCTTATGTAAATAGAATGATTTCTGTTGTAATGAGGAAATTTGTGTGTTATCCTGAGACGGGATTATGCGCATTGCTTGGAACTGCGAAGTTTACCGCGGATGAAGTTGTTGTTAATGACAACGGCAACACCATCCAGGTTAACGTATCATCGGTTTACGTGGCATTGTAATTAATCTCTGTTGTATGCATTAAAGGCGGTTGAGCAATCAACTGCCTTTTTTCGTTATGAGCTGTAATTCTAAGCAAACGGGTTTAGAAATTACCCTCTGGCCCTTTCCGTTTTTGATTCCTTGCCTGCCGGCAGGCAGGTTCGCTTTGCTCTGAATTACTAGAAGGGGAATTTGAGTGTTGCTATTACTTAAATATTTTAGTTAAAGGACAAGTATTTCTTAATTTTGTTACCCCCTAAATTGTCCAGCTTGAAGTATCTTTTCCTCCTGTATTTCCGCCTATGTCCTGTATTAATGGTTATTGTACTCTGTACAGAGGCGGACGGACAATCTTCCAAGTCAGATCAAATCAACTGGCATGGAAGTCTCTCCGTTGACGGCCAATACAGCGCCTATGCCCCAACATTCCAAGAAATCCCTTCTTCTTATCTGTTCTTAAGTTCTTCTCAAACATTAACTGTCGCTCAAATACCTATACAGGCTCGCGTATTTCTATCTTCATTCAATTCTAGGACAATGAATCAACTTACATTTAGTATTGACCATGCCCAGATGGAGCAATCCATTCGAAAAAGGATTGATGAAAAGGCAAATGATCTAAAAACGATTCCATCAGTAAATGCATTTGATCAACAAATCAATGAGCAGCACAACAATGCAAATGCCTATGAGGACATCTATAAAATCAACAACAAGCTTGAGGAAGGGAAGAAGATAAACCCCGACTTACTTACTGAATATGATAAAACACTGGAGTCTCAAGAGCAACTACAAAAGTATGACCCCAACAGCTATGGTGATTATGAGCAATATGTTAAACTCAAGACCCTCGACGGAAAAGATAATTTACGGAATGATATGAAATGGTTGGAGGATAATAAAATAGTCAACTCGTATGAGCGCTTTTGGTATAGCTTTGAAAGCATACAAATCGGAACAACACATCCTTTTTTGTCAAAATATGTTCTCTCCAGTATTCCCGTTAATGGATATTACTTTTCAATATATAACCGGGGACTCTTCCTTGCCGCAACCAATGGATTGGCTGTGCCCTATCAGAATAGATTGAGCAACCCTGGTTTCACCAGACAAGTAAAAGCTTACAAGGGTGGCATTGGTAATACGAAGACCTCTCACCTCCATATCATTTACATGAATGCAAAGGACAATAAAATCATAGATAGTATCGCAGCAATGGCCAATAGCGTAGCGGGTATCGAAAGTGGTTTTTTTCTCTTTGACAAAAGAATAGCAATCAAACTTGGTGCATACGGAGATGTTATTACAACTGATATTGAAAACTCTGATCAGTTCTTTGCACCGAACTTTGATGAAGTCGTGGCCAATGTTAAAATATCCAACTGGATTGCTGATGAAGTCAATAGCAATAGCACAACCAGTTACGACTATGCATATGACTTCCAATTAAAATATAAGGGAGACCAAGGTACTAGGGCAAAATTTGGTATTGAGCATGTTGAGCCAGGCTATCAGTCCTTGGGTCTATCTTATCTCCAAAGGGACATACATCGTTATCGTTTAGAATTAAGCCAGCCATTGTTTAATCGAAAAATTCGAGTTTCAGCTAAAATTAGATACGATCAGGACAACCTAAATGGTGCCAAGAGTAATCAAAGCACAAACTTTAATGGAATCTTGAAAATAAATACCGCGTTCAGAGGCAAACCAAAGATTGGTATCTATTACATGCCCAACATTTACCAAAGTGCCAATAATGAGAGCAGGGAGAAGTTCATTCACCAAAGCCACAATTTGAACATCCTGCTATCCCATTCTTACAATATTGGAAGAATGCCCTCCTTTAGCAACTTCACAGCTACTTACCATAATTATCAGATTGGCAAATACTATATGCACAGTGTCTCTTCTTTACTTTATCAGCAAATAAATGTCAATAGTAAGATTGCAATCGGAATTAGAGCCATCTATCGGGGTGCACCGGATCTATATTATTGGTCAGTTGAACCCGATCTGCTTTTTCGTTTTAAAGGCATGAATAGCATTACTATTTCAATGCGATACGGTAGTGACCACTTGGGAAATGAGAAAATGGGAGTTAATGCCTCCTTGAGCTTAAGAATAATAAAAAGAATATTCTGGCGGACGACGCTCATGGAAAACTATTACTCAACTGTTACAGGAGTTAATGACTTGATGATCAGAACATCTATAGTTGCAAGATGGTAGCCATACTGAAAAACATATCAGTAATCCTTTTAATCGTGATATCGCTTCCATTAAAGGCACAATTTGACATATCCATCAGATTGCACGTACCTCAACCTAACCAGTTGAACCAACACGATGCGTGGAATTTTGAAGTAATTAATAACATGCAAATTTCAGCGATTGAGGCAAATATCAACATCAAAACTACAATTGAGCAACTGGAATACGGCGATATTTATGAAGCTGAAACGGACATATTTATAGCGCCGCAAGGAGTTAGCACTTATACATACAATCTAGCACAACTCAGAAACATTAGCATAGCACTGGAAGATAAGGCCATGAAGGATTTCTATGTACGGCACAAGAATCTGCCAGATGGTAACTATCGAATTTGCGTTGAACTAACGCTGTATGATCCAAGTGGCAATGTATTAATGCTTTCAACCGACTGCATTTTTCATACTATAGCCCATCCCGGCATAATATTACTTAACTACCCTATTGACGGCGACACACTCTCATCTTCTTTCTTTCAATTTATGTGGATACATTCAACCTATAAGTTTGACTTTATCATCACGAACTACGAGCTTATTCTAACGGAGGTGCTAAAACATCAAACTCCTGAAGAAGCGCTCATGACCAACCCTCCCATACTGACCAAGAAACATATTTTTTACCCTTATTACGAATACCCAACATTTGAGAGAAGCTTGGACACTGGGAAAACGTACAGTTGGCAAGTTTCGGCCTATGGAAATTTCAATACCACCTCCAGAAACTCGAATGGTGGCCAAATTTTCCCTGAGGAGACCAAAAATGATCGCCTTCTTCTTGCAACAAGTAATATTGAGCACTTTGTAATACATGAGCAACACCCAGCCAAGAAGGATCAGCCAGTCAGGAAAAAGACTGCCAACTATTATATCGATCTGGATATCTCCAAGCCAACGGGTTTAACCTATATCGAGAACAACGTACATGTTAGTGTGAACAACCCATACGGAGCTAGAAACCTTTCTTATACAATTGTTAATGAGAGAAATAAGCAGATTGGTGAGCGCATTATTCCGGTTAAAAAGGGGAAGAACAAACTCAACATTGATCTGACAGAGCTTGAATTGACCTCCAAGCAGTTTTACAGGATGGACTTGAAGTTATCGGATAAGGAAAAGTATTCAATTCAGTTGTATAAGCGATAACAAACTGTCCTGCCGTACTTATCGCCGACGCTCCTAAGCTATGGCGATGGAGCAATCCGACAACTTAGAGTAATTGTATTAAGCAGTAAACATCCACGGCAGCCTGCCTGCCATCAGGCAGGTTCGCGGATCACGTCCGCGAAGACAACTAATCTGGAAAAGGATTCATCAATCTAAGGAGCCAACCGCTCAGTTTTCCAACTGCTATCATCCTGAAGTGTGAACAAAAGCCTATCGTGAAGGCGATCTGGTACATTATTCCAGAACTCTATTCTAATCGGCTTTAGGCAATAGCCACCCCAATG
Organism: Bacteroidota bacterium; assembly: GCA_002401055.1. Classification (GTDB taxonomy): domain Bacteria; phylum Bacteroidota; class Bacteroidia; order NORP154; family NORP154; genus NORP154. Next base: position 2,765 of record NVRZ01000017.1, on the reverse strand, counting down.
CTGGGGACGAGGGACAGAGGAACCATCCAATTCAGTAATTAGCTCCCCTACTCTTTTATCAAGATCTTCGCGACTTTCAATAACGAAACTTTGAGGGGAAGCAGCAGCTCCAATTTGGCTACCCCTGGATCGGGAAGCAAAGTATTCATCGGATTGTTCTACCGTAGTTTTAGTAACAGATCCCTCAACACGCACTTGTCTCTCTAAACCTAACCAAAAGAATGTGAGTGCCGCATTTGGGTTTCCTTCTAACTGACCAGCCTTTCTGCTGTGGTAATTGGTATAAAAAACAAATCCTTTCTCATCTACTCCCCGAAGCAACACTATCCTTCCACTTGGCTTTCCATCATCAGATACCGTTGATAAGTTCATCGCATCATGATAGGGCAAATCCGCGTCTATAGCATCCTGAAACCAAGCTTTAAATTGCTCTATAGGATTGCTATTAACAGTATCTTCATTCAGTATATAATCTGAGCTACTCATTAATTAGGTTTTATGCGAAATTACATATACCGATAAAATAATCTAATTGATTTATTGTTTATGTTTATAGCAAGTATAATAGTGAGTGTAAATGGTGCGACAGCGAATACAGGTGCAGGTGTAAGTGTCCATATATGTTCTGTTGGCGCTACACAAATGGGGGCATGTTCTACTCCTGGAGACCATCTACGCGGCTAAGTGACACCACCGGTATAGGCAGATTCAGTATCCCATTTCCCCGTAACGAATATACTTTAGGTTTAACACCGATAAAGGCGTAATGAAAAAATCACTCCTTGTATGTAGTTTTCTTGCCGTCGTTTTATTGACAGTGAGAATGATCATTCCCTGGCCGGGCACAGGTGTTGATTTACGGGTAACAGAGTGGGATGCCTTTGGATACTATATTTATGCACCCTCAATCATTATTTACAACGACCCAACACAGCTTGAATGGCTTACGAAGATTGATGATAAGTATCATGTCACCGGAGGTCACTTGTATCAGGCAGACAGAGCTCAGAATGGCAATTACATTTTCAAATATTCTGGAGGTATCGCTATTATGCAACTGCCTTTTTTTATACTGGCCCATTTCTATGCATTGATAGGCGATTATTCTGCCGATGGTTTCTCCAAGCCCTATCAATGGGCCATTGCTTTCAGTGGTCTCATTTACAGTATTCTGGGACTATTTCTCTTACGGCTTGTACTGTTGCGATGGTACAATGAAGGCGTTACTATGATAACACTGGCTCTAATTGTACTGGCTACTAATTTTATTCAATATACATCCATCAAAGGAGCAATGAGCCATAGCTATATCTTCTTTTTGTACGCCTGTGTGCTTTATGCTACCATGAAATGGCATGAAGCGCCGAGACTCAAATGGGCAGCAATGGTGGGCTACCTGATTGGCCTCGCTATTATCTGTAGGCCTACAGAAATAATTATGCTATTTATTCCCTTGCTCTGGGGAATGAGCGACAAGAGCGCTTCAACAGCTAAATGGACGATGGTGCGGAAATACAGGAACCATGTTATGGCTTTACTGATATTTTGCTTTCTGGGCATTCTCCCTCAGCTGATCTATTGGAAATTCAGTTATGGATCTTTTATTTACCCCATGGGCAGCAAGTGGAGTTTCTTGCTTCCATATTTTGAGGTGCTATTTGGAGGAAACAAGGGATGGTTTATCTACACGCCCATTACCCTTCTTTTCATAGTTGGTTTGTATTTTGTGAAGTCCTTTCCTTTTAGAAAGTCCGTCATTGCGTTTAGCATCTTGAATATTTGGATTGTATGTGCCTGGTCCGATCCCAGCTTTGGTGCCTCTTATTCGGCTAGGGCTCTTGTCCAAGGATACGCTGTGATGGCATTGGCTATGGCAGCGGTTGTTAACGTTATCCTTCAACAAAAGTGGCGATGGGCGCTCTATGTGCTGGCCGGATATTTTATCCTGGTCAATCTCTTTCAGCTCTGGCAGTATGATCAGGGCATGATTAGAACTGATCAAAATACCTTTAGGCAGTATTGGCATGTTTACCTGAATCCAAATCCATCTTAGATTAATCACGTAGAACAAAACTGGTCTGTAGATTTTTTCAAGACTCATGTATTTTTGATTCTAATCTAAAGAGAAGATTGGTACTATACATTGCTCTATCTAATTGTTTTATTGTTTATGTTTATAGCATAGATAAAATGAAAAGGAAAAAATTTAAACCGAAAAAAGGACGATTGCTTGTATCAGAACCGTTTCTGCACGATCCTTTTTTCAAGAGATCAGTGATTCTTCTGACAGAACACAGTGAAGAGGGATCAGTTGGCTTTATCCTCAATAAGCCCATTAATGTAAAGCTGTACGAAGCGATTGACGACTTTCCAAAATTTGATGTGAACCTTTACCTCGGTGGCCCAGTTCAACGAGACTCACTTTATTACATACACACTTTGGGCGACACTATCGATGAAAGTGTTGAAATATTTGATGGAATATACTGGGGAGGAAACTTTGAGGTTCTGAAAGTGTTGATTGAAAGTAAGAAGGTAGACCCCACTGAACTTCGCTTTTTTATGGGTTATGCCGGTTGGGGAAGTGAACAGCTGGATGGAGAGCTTAAAAAGCAATCCTGGATCGTTACCAAAGCCGAAATCAAAAACATAATGGATACTGAGACCAAAACACTTTTCCTGCAGAATCTTTAAAAGTCGATTCGGCGGCTGCCTGAAGCATTAAAAACGCGGTGAATAACTTTGTAGAAAAAGACAGAATAGAA
>NVRZ01000016.1 GCA_002401055.1 Bacteroidota bacterium | reverse complement strand
ACCGACGAGCAGTGCGGTGGCAAAAATCGCCAGCACGGGGCGATAGGTGTTGATTTAAAAATAAGCTCCACCAGCAAATTTTTTCTAAAAAAATCCTTCCTGGCTTTGAATGTTGCCTTTCAGCAAAACAGCAGAAAAGAATTTGCTGATCCTTTTGATGAGCAGGCAATGGAATTATTCTTTTTACTGAACACTATCAACTACGACGTAAAATACAACCTCCCCGAATTTAAAGAGTGGCATACATCTGTAGGTATTGGAGGAATGCAGCAAAGCAGCTATAATAAGGGAGAGGAATTCCTAATTCCAGAATATGATCTTTATGACGCTGGAATTTTTGCCTATACCCAAAAAACATTTGACAAAGTGCACATAAGTGGTGGCCTTAGGTACGACGTTCGAAACATAAGTTCTCACCCACTGTACCTTAACGGCAACAATGAACCAACCAATGCTTCAGATACGTCTGCAACTGTTAAGTTCAAGGATTTCAGTATCTCATTTTCAAATATTTCGGCAGGCCTCGGGGCTAGCTACCGCCTGGCTAAAAAGTTGACGGCAAAATTAAATGCTTCAAGAGGCTTCAGGTCGCCCAATATAGCTGAATTAGGATCAAATGGCCTTCATGAAGGTACCTTTCGATATGAAATTGGAAATACAGAACTTAAACCAGAAACAAGCTTACAAATAGATGCTGGTTTGTTGTACAATAGCGAGCACTTGTCTTTTGAATTGGCAGTATTTAATAACTCCATTCAGAATTATATCTTTCTTCAGAAACTCAACAGCGTTTTTGGTGGAGACAGTATTATTGACCCATCTGACCCCACACCAACTTTTCAATTTGTTCAGGGAAACGCAAACCTTTATGGCGGAGAATTTGCCATTGACATTCACCCTCATCCACTGGACTGGTTGCACTTTGAAAATTCTTTTTCTTACGTAAGAGGCGAGCAACTCAACCAACCAGATAGCAATAAATACCTACCGTTTATGCCTGCACCAAAAATACAGTCAGAGTTGAGGGCGAATTTCAAAAAAGATGGCTCATTTTTTCGCAATCTTTACATCAGGGTTGATGTGGCTTATACTTTTCGGCAATCTGAAGTACTTCAAGCTTTTGGAACTGAAACTGCAACACCAGGTTACACTTTGCTTAACGCCGGAATTGGAGCGGATATAACTAGTAAAAAAGGCACCACATTATTTTCCCTATCCTTCGCTGCAAGCAACCTTTTGGATGTAGCTTATCAAAGCCATTTAAGTAGATTGAAATACGCGCCGGTAAACCAGAATAGTGGAAGGAAAGGTGTGTATAATATGGGTAGAAACTACAGCTTCAGGCTCATTGTTCCTTTAATGATTAGAAATGTAAAAACCAACAAAGAAAAAGAATAACAGGCGAGGAGATACAATTAGAATACGATACTTGCAGCAGAGGGAAATACTGTCTAAAATTAATTGAACATAAACTACAATTAAATGGTCGCATTTACTGATTCACCTGAATAACATATTCATCAAATAATTTGATCAACTTTTTTGTCCCCTCTCCTACTCTCCCGCTCCCTATCTGGTAATCATCAATATGAACAACCGGAACAATACGCTTTGTCGTTCCGGTAACAAAGGCCTCATCAGCATCTCGTAGCTCCTCTAATTCCACCGCTCGTTCTTCAACATTAAAATGATCCCTGGCAAGTTCCAAAACCACTTTTCTTGTAATTCCCAGCAACACATCATCTTTCGGTGTAACCAATGCATCTCCCACAATCAGAAAAAAGTTGTTTCGGGGAACTTCCAGCACCATATTATTGAAATGATACAATACATCATAAGCACCACCACTCTCCTTTACTGGCTGTAGTTTGATGGCGTTGAGGTAATGTGTGGATTTGACCGTGGGAATTTCGCGCTGAAACTCGGAGGTAATAAGTTTTACGCCATTGAGATAATGTTCTTCTGAAAGCTCGTCTAGCTCCATCACTTGAATAAACAAGTTTGGCTTCTCAATGGTCATTGAATCTGAACTCTCACCACCGGTAAGGATTAGCTTGATACCCGCCTCCTCTAACTCGCTCTTTACCAAAAGTTGGCCAACTATATGCCACACCTCATCATCACTGTACTCAAAAGGTAACCTTAGACTTGATGCGCTGTTTCTAAATCTCGCCAGGTAGTCAAGCATTCGAAAAGGTTGACCATTATAGGTCCTGAAAAAATCAAACACCGCATAGGATCTTACCAGGCCCAAATCGCTGATGTGAACTTTAGCTTCAGCCGTAGGAATGATATGTCCGTTATGGTAACAGTAGAGTTGTTTCACAAGAGTTCTTAATTAGAAATTTCCTGAAAAGCCTTGCCAAGGTTCTCAATAATATCTGATGCAATAATCGACTCTTGTCCTCTTTGCTCGGCCGATATATCACCAGACAAACCATGTAAGTAAACCCCAAGTATACAAGCATCCCGCGAGTCGTATTGTTGAGACATCAATCCGGCGATTACTCCGGTAAGCACATCTCCACTACCTCCGGTGGCCATACCCGGATTACCTGTCGAATTAAAGTAGCAAGTGCCATCCGGACAGCTGATCGAGGTGTGCATTCCCTTTAAGACTACATACACACCATGCTTTTTAGAGAAGTCTACCTGTGCTTTCAACAAATCATAGCCAGTTTCATTCCAGTCAATGAGACGGGTAAACTCGCCTGGATGAGGAGTGTATATACTGTTTTGAGGAACAAAGGATATCCAGGTTTTATTTCTGGAAATGATATTGATGGCATCAGCGTCTAAAACCAAAGGTACTCGCGTATTTTGAATCAGGTGCTTCAATGCTCGTTCGGTCTTCTGATCATCCCCTATTCCGGGCCCAATAGCGATAGACGCGTACTTATCCAATGCTGGAATCTTGGTTATACAATCTTTATCGCTATCAGCCAGTGCCATGCTCTCCGGCACTGCCGTCTGCATAATGCCGTAGCCTATTGACGGAACAAGGGCTGTTACCAATCCAGCACCAGCTCTTAAGCATGCTTTTGTGGCCAGCATGGCTGCCCCCATCATGCCTTTACTTCCCGCAATCATTAGCGTATGTCCTAATTTTCCTTTATGATCAAATTTATTCCTAACACGCAATAAACTTTTGGCATCTTCACCTGTTATAAAATGGTAGGACGATTTTTGCGCGGTAATTCCAGCCTCATGCAAACCAATTGGAATCAACACCCAGTTGCCAACAATTGCAGTATTATCTGAGAACATAAAAGCCAATTTCGGCAGCTGCAAAGAGAGCGTCCAATTGGCATGAACCATGCCTTTAAAATACTTGCTGTCGTTACCTTCTACGAACATGCCAGAAGGTATGTCAATTGCTACAACGTCTACCGTGCAATGATTTATCGTGTCGATTATTTCTCTTGTAAATCCATCTATAGGCCTGCTTATCCCTGAGCCAAATATTGCATCTATAATTACAGATTCCTTGGGGATAAGAATTCCGTCCCACATGCGCTTCTCGTTATTGTACACAATTGAGACAGACTTTAGCCTCTTTAGCCTTGCCAGATTGGTCTGAAAATCTTTGGATTGATTTTCGCTATACTCGATAATGTGCGCCTCTACATAGTAGCCTTTTTCCGAGAGTAGCCTCGTAATTGCCAATCCATCACCACCGTTGTTTCCAAGGCCGCAGAATATGATAAAAGGACGGTTCTTCGCATATCTCTCAATCAACCATTTAAAGCATGCTATCGACGCCCTCTCCATCAAATCAATCGAAGCGATGGGCTCTTCGGCTATTGTGTAGGCATCGACCGCCTTAACTTGCTTTGCTGATAAGATCTTCATGAATCTCTAATACTTGTTGGATTACGAGTTGATCGTTATTGTTGTTGATCGTATAGGTTGCGTATTCCTTCTTGTCTTTGTCATCGAGTTGATTGTTCATTCGCTGAATTACTGACTCACGCTCTACTCCATCGCGTTTCATTACTCTTTCAATTCTCTGGTCTCTATCCGCAGTGACCAGGATAAGTGCGTCCAGCTCCTTGTGGGCGCCATTCTCAATCAAAATTGCTGCTTCTTTGATAATATATTCTGAAGTCTGCTCAGCTACCCAATTTGTAAAATCTGCTCGCACCCGCGGATGAATTATATGATTTAAATTTTCTAGTGACTCAGAGTCATTGAAGACAAGTTCGGCCAACTTGGAGCGATTGAGTTCGTTATCTGAGTTGAACAACTCTCCACCAAATAACGAAATGATTTCCTTTTGTACTTCTGGGTCCGTAGCAGTAATTGATCGCGCTCGCTCGTCAGCGCTATAAATGGATATTCCCAGAGAAGAAAAAACCTCTGATACGGTTGTTTTTCCGCTTCCAATGCCTCCCGTAATTCCAACTTTGAGCATGCTTAATTTAAAATGAATAGACCAATATCATTAATTATCTAAGGAATTGATATCCTGAAGATGACCAAGCAATCGGATTAATTGATCTAATTAACGTAATTTCTAATTAACCTAAAAAAGAACTTGTTTATTAGGGCTTGATTTGAAGATGTACCAGTTAGATACTAGCTCTTTTTCAAAGCATTAGATGCCTCCAATGAAATAGCGCTCTTTTCAATTTTCAGTCTATTGCCGCCTTCCACATCTATCAGAACAGTTGCGTCCTTAACCTCGGCTATCTTTCCGTGTATTCCTCCAATGGTTACTATCCTTTCACCTTTCTTGATTGCTTCACGAAATTTCTTTTGATCCTTACCCTTCTTCATTTGTGGCCGAATCATGAAAAAATAAAAGACGATCATGATCAATCCTAACATTACAAATGTGCCTATTGGATCGGAATCTCCCTGGGGCGATCCCATTAATATTAAATTGTACATAGTCTTAAAAGATGAATTAGTAATTAATCAGTATTTGCTGTAAGAACATTACCAGATATTTTCAACACTGTTGTATTGGGCATCGAATTGGTAATTACCGTAATAATTTTTGCCTGGCGTCCAGTCTTGCCTTCGCTAGAAAAGACAACTTCTATTTCACTGGATTCTCCCGGTTGAATCGGAACCTTGGGCCAGGAAGTAACGGTACAGCCACATTTAGCTGAAACATCCGATATGATCAAGGTATTTTCCCCGCCATTACTAAACTTAAATGAATGTTTTACCTTCTCCCCTTGCGCTATCTCACCAAAATCATACACTATATTTTCAAAAACAATTTTAGGTAAAGTAATATCTGAACCAGATCCAGACGCCGTAGCGGGATTTGACACCACGTCCGCTGAAATACCACTCGTGGTAACATCGCCACTTTCGTCACCGCAGCTAAGCAGAAACGCTGATATAACTGGTAATATGAATAACTTGTAATTCACGCCGCAAAGATATAATTAACTGATGTTAGGCAACAAGTTTCTCACCTCTATAATTAAAAATAATTTCAGCTTCACTCTTTCAGCCCCTTACCTGTTTTAACAATCTTTTTCTCCTTTGACAATTCTGTAACCAGCTTGTCAAGTATACCATTGATGAAGGACTTGCTCTGAGGCGCGCTGAACTGCTTGGATAGCTCGATGTACTCATTCATGGATACTTTTATCGGAATTTCAGAGAAATTTAAAATCTCAGCCAAGGCCATTTTCATTAGCAATATATCCATCGCCGCAATGCGGTCGGTATCCCAGTTCTGAGATTTATCTCCGATATACCTTGCATACTCTTCCTCATTTTCCAAAGTGGTTTCAAAAAGCATCTTAATAAATTCTTCATCCTCTTTATCAATCTTTCTAGGTTGAAGCTTCCAATTCGAATTCTTGAACGATTTGATCGTCCCCACAACTATAGGAGTCATGCTCTCCACGCCACTCTCCCAGTATACAGATCGCTCATCTACGATCTGCAGCACAAGTTCGTTAGAAACTACAAAGCTTCTAAAAAGAGTGATCGCTATCTCTATATCTTCATAAATAGAAGGTGTTTCAGATACCAAATAAGCTTGATACTGTTCACTCTCTTTGAATTCGCTAAATATTTTCTTGGGAAGCTCATCCTCAGGATTCCAGATCAATCCTAATTTATTCGACAAAGAATCCAGTCGTTTGTGTTCAGCCAACGCAGTTAAGGCTTTGTTTTCAATAAATCTATCGTTGGGGTTCTTGTCTTCCTCAGATTGAACCATCCTTGCCATTCTCAAATCCTGATCGATAACAGCGTAGAGGTAAGTTTCTTTTAGCAAAAGCAACAAAAAACAATATAGCTCAAAGGCCTTATCGATGCTCCTTAATAATTCTTTTACTCCTTCTCTGGGACGCACGCCGCCTTGTGAACCAAACGCATAGAGTGCTTGCATTACCCTAATTCTCAACTGTCTTCTGCTAAACATAAAAAGAACGATCAGATTTGCCTGCGAAATTAATAAATTCTTCGCGTTCTACACACGAACTTATTGTCCTACTCACTACCGTCATAATCTAGTATCTTTGGCAAAAATCCAACAATGAATTCATTAGCGCATCTGAACAAATACCTATTTAAGTACAAGATCAAGCTTGGATTGGGTATCATATTCATTGTTCTCTCAAACCTCTTCGGCATTTATCCTGCTCAGGTAATCAGGGAGGCCTTTGACGAAGTGGTAGGTAGAAGTGAGATTGCCGCAGAGAAGACCTACTTTTTTACAGATTTCCTAAACAAATTCATTTCTGATCAGGATCTCGCTTATAAATTGCTCTTTTTCGGTGTTCTTGTTCTGGTCTTTGCCATTCTAAAAGGGATATTCACATTTCTCATGCGACAAACAGTTATTGTGGTTTCTCGCTATATCGAATTCGATTTAAAGGGTGAAGTCTACGAGAAATACCAAACCTTAAATAGCACTTTTTACAAAAGGAACAATACCGGAGATCTAATGAATCGCATTAGCGAAGATGTAAGCCGGGTACGCATGTATCTAGGTCCAGCAATTATGTACACCATCAATCTGATTGTTCTGTTCGTTTTAGTTATCACTACCATGATTAGCGTTAACCCTAAACTGACCCTATACGTTTTATTTTCTTAGCTGCTCATATTGTGTTTGCTCTTATTCCAATGTGTCCTACTGAGGATCCATGCAACACTGCAATAGCTCCAATGATATTGCTTGGCATCACTTACTCAATATATGTATCATCGCTCTGGCCATCGATATTTTATGTTGTACCTGCAAAAACAGTTGGAACTGCTTATGGATTAACAACTGCAGTTTAAAATGCAGGTTTAGCTTTGTTTCCTTTAATGGTTGGGTCCATCTAAGATGGAACAGAATAATTTCGAAAAGGCTATCTTTGGGTGAACATAGCTCTTGGCGGAATTGCAGTTTTAGGAATACTGGATGGCTTGTGGCTTTATATTTGGGATAAAAAATACAACAGAGGAAGACTAAACACTGTTGAGAAAAATGAAAGAATAACAGACATTATTACTTCTCCAGGTCCTGATCATATACAAGTACCTATTTCAGAGAATTTGTAGCTCTATAAAGAAGACAAAGGAATGAGAGATTAGTTAAAAAGAAGCCTAGCATCATCAGTTCATAAATGAGTCAATCATTAATTTCTTCAAATCCTTTTTGTAGTAATTCGTCCGTGATGGAGAAGAATGAAATGTATCTGTCTGTTTCTCCTTTTCCTCCTCCTC
>NVRZ01000015.1 GCA_002401055.1 Bacteroidota bacterium | reverse complement strand
GTTGGTAATATTGTATTTGGTTTCAGAATCCGCTAGGAATTTAATAATGGAGATAGCCTCGTCTTCTGTCTTGCTCGCAATTTCTTCCGCAAGCCTCTCTTTACCGTGATAGCTGTGTATTACGGTGCCGTCATTAAAAAAGTAATTAAAGACAGGGTCCAGTTGCTGATAGTTCCAGTATTCTCTAGGGTCCTTTTTACATAGGTGAAATAGCTCGTCAATGTATTCAGGCATTGTAAGTACCGAGGGTCCTGTGTCAAATCGGTACCCTTCCTCAAGGATTTCTCCCATTTTCCCTCCAACTGTTTTGCTGGCCTCAAAAACAGTTACTGAATATCCTTTGTTGGCCATTCTAATAGCAGCTCCCAGTCCAGCTATACCTGATCCTATAATTGCACAAGACTTTACCTTAGTCATAACTATAAACTAATAAGCCGTGACTGTAAATTCTATTAGAGCTTCGTTAACACAGTCACTATTTTTCCCAATTTGCTCCATTTCTTATTTCTTCGCCTTCTAATGGTAAAGATGTTACAAATTCTGTAAAGTCAGATTGAAAACTTAGGTTTGTACTGATACGCGTGATTAATTTTGTACCTGCATGAGAAAGGCCCTACTCACACTTCTGGGTTTTGTAATATCCATTAACTCCATATCTCAAGTTACGGTGGTAAGTGGGCTAATTACCGACAAGTCTACTGGTGACCCGCTACCTTTTGTTAGCGTGGTATTTGAAGGTATTGGTATTGGATCCATGAGCGACACAAATGGACACTACTCGATTCAAACAAAAAAGCAGTCAGCAGCGGTTTTGTTTTCGAGTATGGGCTATGGTGGAAAGTCGATAAAAGTTGAGGTTGGCGTATCTCAGACCTTAGATGTTCAGTTGAAATCGAAGTATTATGATCTGGCAGAAGTGATTATACGGCCAGGAGAAAACCCCGCATGGGAGATTCTGAGAAGGACAATTGCCAGAAAATCGCAGAACAATCCTGAGCAAAAGGATGCGTATGCGTACGATGCATACCATAAGATTAGGTTTGACCTAAATCATTTTACCGAGAAGCTGAAGCGAAACTTTTATCTGAGGCCCTTCGATTTCATTTGGGAGAATGTAGATACAACAGAGGAGGGTGTTGCCTATTTACCAGTTTTGCTGGCAGAGAAAACTTCGGAGGTATATTTTAGGAAATCACCACCTGCATACAAGGAAAATATTACTGGCAGCCGAACCAAAGGGTTGGAGGGTCCGAGGATTATGGAATTTATTGGTGATATGTATGTGCATCCAAATATTTATGATAACTACGTAGTTATCCTGGAAAAGTCTTTTCCAAGTCCTTTAAATGACAGCTATCAAAAGAACTATCGCTTCTATCTGGTAGACAGTTTAATGGTGGGTGGCCATCACTGCTATAAAATAATTTTTAGGCCCAAGCAAAGGCACGACCGGGCATTCATCGGTGAAATGCTGATTGATAAGGAAACCTACGCCGTTAAGCAAGTTGATTTGAGTTTTAGCATCGAAGCGAACGTCAATTTTGTGCGGAACTATTGGGTGCGCCAAAAATACGAGTTGGTGGATGGAAAGAGCTGGGCGGTGTCCAGCAGCGAAGTCCTGGCTGATTTTACCGTTGTAGAAAACTCAAGTGAGCTCACCGGGTTTTTCGGCAGGAAAACATCTTTGTTTACCAACTATAAGATCAACAAACCTCGAGAGGATCAATTTTTTTCGGGTGTTGATTTTATAGTGATGGCCGACGGCGCCGAAAACAGAGACGAGGATTTCTGGGTTGCTTCGAGGCTGGAGCCCTTAACTCAAAAGGAAAAGGAACTCTTTATTATGATAGACAGCCTGGAGTCCCACCCCCAATACATACTTTTGAATAACACAATTAGAACCCTCATTACCGGATGGTTGCCAATTAAAAATATGGCGATTGGCGATATATATACTTTCTACAGTTACAACGAGACGGAGCAATCCAGGATCAAGCTCGGATTCAAATTTGAAGACTTATTTAATGTAATGAACCTTTCTGGATACGGTGCCTACGGATTTGGTGATGAGAAATTTAAATATTTCGGACATCTTAATTTTAAATTCAAAGGCCCACAAAACCGATTCAACAAAATTGGGTTTGTCGGTAAAAGCGACATCAATCAATTGGGCAGGAGTAACCACATGATCGCATTGGACCATGTGTTAACTACGCTTATTCGAACTGCTCCTATAAGTAAGCGCACCTTGACGACCTCCTATAATGCGTACTTTGAAAGGCAATGGTTTACGGGGCTTACCACACGGTTAAGTGCCTTTAGTGAGTCGGTAGAATCTTACGGAGCCATGAAGTTTGTGGAGCGAAGAAGCGCAGGGATTCTTGATACAGTTTCAAACTATGGCTTCAATGGATTTGAGCTTTCAGCTAAGCTGGCGATTGGTAAGCCAGGGCTATCTGCTGAATTTGGTTATGGTGGAGAAGCGAAGGACATACGAACCACGCCAGTACTTTCTTTGAGCTACAGACAGGGAATAAAAGGTTTGCTAAACGGAGAATTTAATATGCAGCAACTGAAGGTAAGAATAGAGCAGAAAGTACGACTGAATAAGATGGGACATGCGAAATACTTGATTGAATTGGGTAAAATCTGGGGGGACGTGCCTTTTGTGTACTTAAACACACCACTTGCAAATCAGATGATTCTCAACGACGGTTACGCATTTAACTTGATGAACTACCTGGAATTTGTTTCTGATCAATACTATACATTTACTTATGAGCACCATTTCGATGGGCTTATTTTCGACAGGATTCCCAAAATAAATAGCCTGAAGTTGAGGTCCTTCATTTTTGTAAAAACCTACTATGGCTCTCTTAGCAGTAATTATTTGGAGGAAGACTATTTGCTGCCGAATAATATGTCGGGCATGGATGAGCCCTATTACGAGGCGGGATTTGGAATTGAAAACATATTAAAAATTGCCAGGATTGACTTCTCCTGGCGCCTGAATTATCACGGCAAAGAGGACATATATATTTTTATGGTTAAGCCCTCGTTTTATTTTAGTTTCTAAGCATGAGCTTATTCTGAAATGAAAACGATAAGCGCAAACTTATTTTATGGGCAGAACCAACCCTAACGAAGTCCCAGAGAATCTCAGGTTTTCTAGAATAGGAGCCAGTTTCTTTTTGTGATGAGCGCCATGAATTACTGCGATTGCAAGATCATTGAGTAATAGAAACGTGCCCTGCATCATAAAGGAATGGCCATAGCCACGCAATACGTTTGCTCCCTTTGGATACTTGTCGCCGAGGCTGTAAAAGTAATAACCCATAAAAATGTAGCTAACGTCCAAAATGCCGTTAATCAGATAAAGTTTTTCTGTGCCCATTTGTTTTTTTACGGTTTCAGATGTGCTTAATACACTATTCCGACGCTTTTTTGTCCCAATGTATCCGGGAATCGCGATGCCAAGATTAATAATATTCCACATTACGTTCATTTCATGAAAATAATAGGCCTCCCCTTTTGTATCCGTTAAAGCGGCTCCACTTACAATTATATTGGCAACTGACCAGCCCCCAAGAATAAACATGCTATTTCCACCAATTTTTTCCCTCTCGTAGTTAAAGTTATCCAGGTCCGCTTGTGTTTGGGCAATGGCCTTAGAGCCAAGAAGAGCTATGATAAGGTAAAATATTGCGAAATATTTCATGGATGTCAGGAGGGTTTTTCAGATGTAACAATGATTGAGAAAAGAACAATCAAATGTAGATAATTCTCTGGGGATAGGATGTTTCGGGCTGTAGATATTAATATATTTACGTATTCATGGGAAAAAAAGTAGCGATTTTAGGTGGTGGGTTTGCTGGGCTCTCGGCAGCAAGCATAATGGCAAAGAACGGCTTTGACGTAACTCTCTTCGAGAAAAATGCCGAAATAGGGGGCAGGGCGAGCAAGTTTGAAAAGGATGGGTTTACGTTTGATATGGGGCCCACATGGTACTGGATGCCTGATATTATTGAAGACTTTTTCAAGCTTTTCGGAAAATCTACAGCTGACTACTTTGAGCTTCAACGACTAGACCCCTCTTATCGGGTATTCTTTGCTAAGAATGATTTCGTTGATATTCCATCGTCTTTGGATGCAATTGTTGCTCTTTTCGAAAGCCTGGAAAAGGGGGCTGGTGTCAGTTTGCAAAAGTATCTTCGTGAAGCCGAATACAAGTACACTGTTGGCCTAAAAGAATTTGCATTTAAGCCAGGCCTCTCAATATTGGAGTTTTTAGATTGGCGTTTAATGTCTTCCGTGTTGAAGCTCCACATGTTAAAGCCATTCAGTAGTTACGTGAGAAAACACTTCAAGCACCCATACCTGGTACAATTGATAGAATTCCATGTGTTGTTCCTGGGAGCCAAGCCGCAGAACACGCCAGCACTTTTCAGTTTAATGAGTCATGCTGATTATGCGCTTGGCACCTGGTATCCGGTGGGTGGAATGCATCAAATTGCTCAAGCGATGAAATCTGTTGCTGAAATGAATGGAGTCAAAATTAAGACGAATGAGAATGTCGAATCAATCAATGTCTCGTCAGGAAAGGTGTGTTCCATTACTTCAAATGGAGTGATTTATGAGGTTGACGCTGCTATTGCAACAATTGACTATCAGCACGTAGACCAGAAGCTGCTTTCTCCCCAACATGCATCCTATTCCAAAAAATATTGGGAGTCAAGGAAGTTTGCACCTTCCTGTTTGATATTTCACCTGGCATTGGATAAGAGGATAGATAAATTGCAACATCATAATTTATTTTTTGACTCAGATTTTGCAAATCACGCCGAGGAAATTTATGATCGGCCTCAATGGCCCAAAAACCCATTGTTTTATGTTTGTCGCCCTACATTGACAGATAAGTCTTTGGCACCCGAAGGCAAAGAAGTGCTTTTTTTATTGATTCCTGTAGCGGTTGCCCTCGACGACAATGAAGAAAGAAGAGAGAAATACCTTAAACTATTGCTCGACCGACTGGAAGAACATACGGGTGAGGATATTTCAAAACACATTCTTTTTAAGAGAAGTTATGCCCACAAGGAGTTCATGAAAGATTATAATTCGTACAAAGGAAATGCGTACGGATTGGCCAATACATTGATGCAAACCTCCATTTTTAAGCCAAAAATCAAGAGTAAAWAGTTGAAAAATCTGTATTTTGCGGGCCAATTGACCGTACCAGGGCCTGGAATTCCCCCCGCGATAATATCGGGCCAGATAGCAGCAGGCCTGGCAACTAAGGAAATGATAGGTAGGTAATGTACGGCAACGAAGCGCAAATGAAGGAGCTATTTGATCAGGTATCATACCAGTGCAGTAAAGCAGTTATTTCCAAATACAGCACCTCGTTCTCGTTAGGCGTTCGGTTACTTCACCGTGATTTTATAGATCCCATAAGGGCAATATATGGCTATGTGAGACTTGCGGATGAGATTGTCGACTCTTTTCACGACTATGATAAAAAGGAGCTTCTAGAGGGATTTATAAAGGATACAGGCGCGGCTATTCGGAATGGAATAAGCCTGAACCCAATTCTTAATAGCTTTCAGCAAACCGTAAACAAATATGATATAGATCAAGAGCTTATCGATGCTTTTAACAAAAGCATGGCAATGGACCTGGAGAAGAAGAACTACAAAAGAGAAGAGTTCAAAGAGTATCTGTACGGTTCTTCTGAGGTAGTAGGATTGATGTGCTTAAAAGTCTTCTGTGAAGGTGATAAAGAATTGTACGCTTCATTGAAAGAAAGTGCAATGCAGCTAGGGTCAGCGTTTCAAAAGGTGAATTTTATGCGCGATTTTAATCACGACTTTCAGTATTTAGGAAGATATTATTTTCCAGAGCTAAGCAGCGCAAAGCTTGATGAAGTTACAAAGAAGAATATTGAAAAAAGTATAGATAAGGATTTTGCAGATGGGTATGCCGGTGTTGTTAAATTACCGAAGAAGGCGAGATTTGGTGTGTACCTCGTGTATATTTATTATCTAAGATTATTTAATAAAATAAAAAGGCTCCCTGCAGAAAATGTTCTTCAAAGCAGAGTAAGAATTTCCAACGGACAAAAAATGTTCCTTTTGGCGAGGTCATATGTCAGGCATAGCCTCAATCTGATTTAATGAGATATTTCATAGTAATTATTTGTGTTTGGGCCATATTGCTGTCCTCAGGGGATTTGTTCGGACAAATCACGATTTTAGAAGTCAGAAATGGATACACACAGGCGGTAGATGATGAGGAAGCATGCAAAAACCTATATGATAAATTCGAATCAGACAAGAAAAAGCTATCTCCAATAATGATGGGATATAAAGGCTGTGTTTACGCATTGATGTCGAAACATTCTGGCAATCCATTTAGTAAGCTGAGCTATTTCAATGACGGCAAAAAGCTCTTAGAAAATGCGATTGGCTTGGATAGCGTAAATGCTGAATTGCGATTTTTACGGATAACAATGCAGGTCAACCTGCCTTCATTTTTAATGTATAATGAGAATATAGAAGAGGATAAAACACTTCTCATTTCACAGCTGTCATCTGTGAAAAACGGGAAGACAAAAGAAACGATAGGTAACTTTTTAATTAATGCAGACTGTACATCTGCAGCCGAAAAAATCCTGATTGAGGAGCTGCTGAATTAAGAATTTTTGAATCAGGTAAAAAGTTAGAAAATGCTCTATTTATTTTACTTCTTTATTACACTGACTTCTTTCGCCTTTATGGAAGGGTTTGCTTGGTTTACACACAAGTATATTATGCATGGGCCATTGTGGTTCATTCACAAATCACATCATGTAATTAGCAAGGGGACGTTTCAGCTAAACGATCTTTTTGCCGTTATTTTTGCGGTACCCAGCTGGTTATTTATGCAGTTTGGTGTAATGGATGGCTTTGATTATAAATTCTTCATTGGTACTGGAATTACTTTGTACGGAGCCTGGTACTTTGCGGTCCATGACGTTTTTGTACACCAAAGGATTAAGTGGTTAAAGAAAACCAAAAACAAGTACATGCAAGGGCTACGCAGAGCGCACAAGGTGCACCACAAGAGTCTGGTTAAAGATAATAACGAGTGTTTTGGTTTTTTGTTGGTCCCGAGAAAGTATCACCGTCAGTATAATGAGACATCAGAATGACCTACCTATTGGTGAATTTGGGATCTATACTGATCCCGCTCCTCTTCAGTTTCGAGAAAAAGCTTCAATTTTATAAAAATTGGCGGTTTTTGTTTCCGGCGATCTTTATCACGGGCGCCTTTTTTCTTGTATGGGATTACCTGTTCACGGAATGGGGAGTTTGGGGGTTCAACGAGATGCATCTCTTAGGAATTTATTTATTCGGCTTGCCAATAGAAGAACTAATGTTCTTTATCTGTATTCCATATGCATGTGTTTTTGGGTACGAAGCGTTGAATTATTTTGTTAAAAAGGACTTGTTGGGCAAGTATAGTGTAAGGATTACGATATTCTTAATAGCCTTTTTAGGTTTTCAGGCATATCTATATCGCGGATTTGCCTACACTTTTGCTACGACAGTGCTGGTAGTGCTGTTCTTAATATTGCAATTATTCGTTGTGAAATCTAAGAGGCTAGGAAGATTCTACTTCGCTTACCTGGTGTTGTTAATTCCCTTTTTGGTGGTTAATGGCATCCTCACAGGAACAGGAATTGAGGAGGAGGTAGTCTGGTACAACAATAGCGAAAACCTGTCTGTACGAATACTAACAATCCCCGTAGAAGATTTATTCTATGGGATGCTACTTATACTGATGAACCTGAGTATTTATGAGTACTTAAAGCAACGTGCTACGCGTGGCAATGGGGGTGAGTTTAAAGCGAATTAGTTCTCGTACTTCGGACTAAGAAACTCCTGAAAAGGGCTCAAATTTGCCAAAACCTGAAGAAGCTTATA
>NVRZ01000014.1 GCA_002401055.1 Bacteroidota bacterium | reverse complement strand
TAATCGTCGGCAGAGTAACATTGATTGAATAAAACACGTGCTCTGCTGCTTCTGGTGAAAAGATTCCAGCGGTTTGGTTTTCAGCATATATGTAATACTCAATTGATCCACTGCTGGCAGTAATTTCTGCTCCATACACGCCATCTGCGATTGCGCCATCGCCATGTGCACCGTCATCGTACATCTTTACTTTTTGAAAAGTGAATTGCTTTCCAAATCGATAAGCCAAGGTGACCGAATCAGCCCCTGAAACTGTTGTGGTCAAAAATACCTGATCGTTGTAATTAACTGAAACGGGAGAGTTGCCAATTCCTGAAATGGATGGGGGAGTAGCCTGAAATTCTGTCAGTCCGGCAAGATAACTTACTCTTGCACTCATAAGGGCCACTATACCTGGCAAAGCCCCTCCAGGGCCACCACTGGATATATCATTGTACACGTTGTTTTGAAAATCGGAGTAATTGTAAAATCCATTCACATCAATTTGAATGGAGGCGCCAATGATGGCCTGTAAAGCCAGGGCCCTCGTTTCATATAGGTTGTTGGTGAAGTTTTCAGCCATGATTGTTCGCATATGCGCGACATATTGATTTTTATAGGTGTCATTACTCATGACCAGAACAATTAGCGGCCAAAGAGGGTCTGAATCATGAATGAAGGGGGATAGCATACTTTTATCTGCAGTAGTGCCTAAGTTGCCAATGCCGGTATTACCCATGCATCCAAAGGATAAGTTTTGATCCCAAACTATAAGGTCAAACCGGTCGTTTTGATCCTTATAAGCATAATAGTTTTGCTTAAATCCACCTACATAGCTATCGAGGCTCACTAAGGCATTGTTAAAAGCAAGCAACCAAATTGCCCTGTCGACATCCAGGTATTGTTCAATACTTTCAGGGTTTTGTTCGATCATCTTACAGAGCATAATCAGATCAGCCCATCCATAGGTCGTTTTAATCTCATATTTGTCGTAGTAAGATAAACTGTCATCTCCATAGTAAACCAGGTCACTCCAGTTGCCACCTCCATACTGTGGATTACACTTAAAGAATGGATTACTCGATGAGTAACAATGCTCTAGCAAGAACTTTTCATCTATCGCTTCTACGTTGGCGTAAACGCCATGGAAACTTCCGTTGATGTATACATTGGTGAAGTTAGCCTCTGGTACATCCATGTATTTTCTTGCTATCTCATAGGAGAGTATATCTCTCAGAAAAGAGGGGTCCCTAAAACCATTATTTAATTTAAGAGTTACGTGCCCGTCATAATCCTGCTTACCCTTTATGTAATCCAATTTTACATTGAATGGGTTCTTTGCATTCGTTTCACTGTATGAGCTATTGCCTTTGTAGCGTACTCCTACGCTGTCAAAACGAATACCATTGATAATTACTGAATCAGCAATTACCCTGTCTCCGCTATCAATTAGATACAAGGCATCGAGTTGCGCATCCCAGTCGGTTTGCGAAAAGTACATTTTGATTTCTGTTATTGATGTTTGGTCATATAGGGATTGAGCACAAATTGAAGATTGGCCAAGAATGATAATCCAAATTGATAATATTATGTTTTTCGTCATTTTGAAATGATTATAGAATAATAAAGTCGCACTACTAATATAGAGTTGTTTGAATAGTCAATTGGATTGATGTGCAATCAGTATCGAGTTAGGCTATTTAAGACTGAGGAGAAATCAAAAGGTTTAATTCAAGGATACGACTTCTGTTCCCTTCGGCTCCGCTCAGGGTACAGAATTCGGGCACTGAGCGGAGCCGAAGTGCCTGATGCCAAATGCTACCAGAGCTTCACGCCAATTCCCAAAATGATTACACTCGAACGTGTTAATCCATCAGGTCGCACCTTTCTTCTGAGTACTGGCGAGCCATAGTTAAGTCTAATGAATGTACTGTGGTTAATCTGATAACTCAGTCCTGCAGTAATGTTTAGCGTTAGGCCATCTGAGTTCAGAACTTCCACTGTTGCGCCAGAAGAATCAACGATTGAAGAGTTGCTAATCCTTAATATAGGAAGTACGCCAATTGCTATGCTAAGTTTCTTTATTTGAAATCCTCTTTCAACTCTAAAAATTAAGTCACTGCCTCTGGTTAGTTTTTGAGAACTGAAATAGGACTTCCTTGCAACCTGCATGTCAAACTCAGCTGAGCTACTGTCAATATGAACGGTTTCGTTTAAAAATTGATTTGAATTGGAGCCAAAACTGTATTGGTAACCAATAACTGCCGACCACAGCTTGTATCTAAATGACATTCCCCCAAGTACACTGAATACACCCAGAGAGGATTGGTAGGCCATAGGCATAACTTCATTGTTATATTTCAAATTGGCAGTGTTGGTGGGAATGATCACCCCCAGCGTATACGCCATGTTGATATTCTTTCCTGATTTAAAAGTGTTTTGCATTGTCAGGGTTAGATCTCCGATACCAGCAGTGCTTCCTATATTACCTGATATATAGGTGAATGGAACCTTTAAATTGATAAGCATACGTTCTTTAACGCGCACGGACGCCCTAAGAACCAGGTTGTAAATGGCGGTGCGCTTATCGCCTAGCCCATATACAACATCAGCACCAATTCTGTATTTTTCACTGGCGACAGTAGCGTTCATCAACTCGTCAAAACCGGCCTTGGTGAAATCTATCTGGCTGGTGGAATCTTGCGTGTTGGATGAGTTCAGTGCTCCAGCAGTACACAGCCCAGGATCGCTGCACCCTTGCGCAACAACTTTGTAGCTATGCAATAAAGAGGTCACTAAAAAGACTATTATGTACCTACTCAACATAATTCAGATTGATCCGTTTACGAATGTAGATATTTAATTCATGCTAGTATTCTGATAATACCTAACTTTCACATATGTTAAGACGGATTTTCATATTGGCTGCCTTGGTGCTATTTGTTTCCTTAAAGTCGGGGTTCTCTCAGAGTAAAGAGCAGGTTTATGCTGGAATCATTTTTCATATTATGAAATATGTGGAATGGCCGAATCAGCAAGGGCTGAGTGAGATGTCGGTTGGTGTGTTGAACGACAATCAGCTTACCATTGCTCTAAATAAAGTTGCAGAAGGCAAGAGAATCGTGTTCAAGAATCTTGAAATTGTAAAGTTCGCTGAACTGACGAAGCTGAAAAACACCAACGTTCTGTTCATTCCCAAGAAGATGACATCCAGTCTTAATGAAATTGTGAAACACGTTAACACGAAAGAGATTTTGGTAATCTCCGAAAAGAAAACGAGTACTCAGCAGGGGGCATCAATAAATTTTATTGAGAAACAGGGCAAAATGCGTTTTGAGCTATATGAAAAAGTACTTGCTGCAACGGGGTTAAAGATTTCTGAGCAATTAAAGAGATATGCTATCTTAAAAGGGTAGTAGTATTTTGGTAGGAAGAGGAAGGTAGAAAGCTCACTTACCAAATCTATTCTTTGTAGCTTCTACCTTCTACATTTTTATTTCTTTCTCAATCACTCAAAGTTTATATCTTGAACAGCTCTATTAGATGACCACATGAATCTTACTCTAAATCAAAAGATTGCTCTTGGATTTTTGGTACTTATACTCACCTATGGTGGCATGGGTTATGTTAGTCTCAATAATCTGGAGAGAAGTCGCGAGATAACCAATAAGAACCTTCTGATTAATCAGCCTTCAATTATTTTATTGAATGAATTTAAGCTGTTGGTGGTTAACTCCAAGAATTTCAGTGGTACCTGGGTTACCATGGACATGACCAATAATCCGGACAAAGCAGAATTAAAAAGGATTCACGATACAAAATATCCAGATTTTAAGTTGAGATTAGTGAATAAAGTAGCGCTCTGGACTGATACGTTGGATAAAAGCATAATTGCTTCGATTACCGAGGAATTTGATAACGTTCTTTTATTGGAGCAATCAATTATGCTAGCGTTACCGACTATTGAATCTTATCAAGACTTTATGGTGAGAGTTGAAACGGAGTCAACATTAGAAGATATAGAGTATTTGTCGAACAATATATTGTTGAACCTCAACAAGACATTGCTTCGTTTTAAAAAAAGAACAGATACGCAGGATACAGAGATGTTGGCCTCCTTTGAGTCAATCCGGTATTCAAATATATTTCTTTCAGCAATTGCTATTGTTATTGGTGTGATCGTTACTTTTTACATTCTGAGGGTGGTGCGATTAGAGGAGCAGAAAAGAGCCATTGTTGCAGAAAGGGATGCGGTAAAAGAACAAAAGGACATCATTGAGGAAATCAATGTGGAAATCATGGCTAGTATCAGCTATGCCAAGCGTATTCAAACAACAATACTGCCTTCTCAGGTTACACTAAATGAACTGCTCGGTGACCATTTCGTTTTTTACAAGCCACGCGATATTGTTTCAGGTGATTTTTACTGGTGCGTTAATCAATCTGACAAGGATATAATATGGATAGCCGCAGCAGACTGTACAGGCCATGGCGTTCCAGGAGCTTTTGTGAGTTTTGTTTGTCACAAGGCATTGAATGAATGTGTAAACGACCATCAGATCACGGATACGGCTGCTGTGTTGGACAAGGCAACAGAGCTTGTTGAAAGTGCCTTTGGTGCTGGTGTGCCAGAAAATGAGAATGAAGGTTTGGCTTACGGAGCATCAGTGAAAGATGGAATGGACATTGCGCTTTGTAAGATCACGCTAAGTAGTAAGAAAATTCAGTTTGCTGGTGCACATAACCCATGTTATATAGTTAGGAAAGGAGAGCTCTTGGAATATAAAGGAGACAGGCAGCCGATAGGTGCCTATGAATATCGAAAACCTTTTAACAATCATGAAATTAATCTTCAGGCAAACGATATGATTTATTTGGCAAGCGATGGCTTCTTGGATCAGTTTGGTGGCGCAAAGAACAAACGTTATCAGTCCAAAAAGTTTAAAGCTTTTCTTGTCTCTATATCTGATTTGAAGCCAGCGGAGCAACAAAAGAAGCTGGAGGAGGAACTTGCTGCATGGCAGGGTGATGAGCAACAGATAGATGATGTGCTCGTGATGGGGATACGGGTTGATTGGTAAAGTGCTTGAATACTAATACTTTAAATCGTGTATAGTTGAGAAGAACCGCACATCAAATCTTCAATCTCCTTGCTATTCAATTATGCTTGATTCTCCTATTTCCGAAGGATATTTTTGCATGGGATAAGGAATATGAGCGTGTGATTTCTTATTCCGAGTTGTTTGCTGAGATAAAGAAAGCTTGCGATGATTCTGTGGATTATTTTTTACAGAATACAATGGTTGAGCTATTTATAGATGGCGATGACACAGCCTTTGTAGATGTCTCAAATAAGGAATATGGAGGTAAGCTGAAGGGGTTATCCAATCTGAAAGTTCGAAATTTGACTTTTACTTCCAATGTATACTTCTCAGATTGTGGATTTAATATACCGCCTGCGTTTGTAAACTGTGAGTTTAAAAGACTTACTTACAATCGATGCGAATTTGACTTTATACTCAGGTTTGATAGTTGCTCTTTTAATGAGAAATTAGTTTTTAACCATTGTAAGTCACCGGATAAGATTAAGATATCAAACTCAACCACTCATTTTTCCCCAGAAATTAGCATTTCAAGCCCAGAAAAAAGTGCCGGAAAATTCGGAATATCCTTTAATGAGAGTAAGATTGATTACGTAGAAATAACAGATCTTAATTTTGAGGTAAGTGTTCCGGATTATTCAAAAGTTGATTATAGTTCCAGTACCTATTTGGATCTTTATCAATGTGAGATCAATAAGCTAAATATAGCTAGGGTACGATTTCCGAGGAATGAATCATATACAATTCAGGACGCTCGCTTTTATCTCTCTGTAATAGAAAGGCTTTCCATCACTGAAACGGAGCTAGACATACTCAATTTTGATCACCTTACTGTCTCAAAGCACATTTGGCTGGATAGTTTGCACATAGGTGATTTTGTCAGTGTTGAGGGATTTGATTATG
Source organism: Bacteroidota bacterium (assembly GCA_002401055.1). Taxonomy (GTDB): domain Bacteria; phylum Bacteroidota; class Bacteroidia; order NORP154; family NORP154; genus NORP154. The sequence goes on along the minus strand of NVRZ01000014.1, from coordinate 2,267 downwards.
TGCCCCAAAACGCTAATATGGCCTGGTGGTATTTTACGGGAAGTAAATTGGGGGTAGGTGTACTCAGATTTTCAGCTAATGGCGTATATCGGGGAAGATCATCTGAAGAATTGAAAAATAAAATGTATTACGGAGAACTCATCAGCTGTTACAATAAGCTCTATAGTATGTATAAAACAAGGGGAGATCGAATGAGTGCCAATGGCTGCTACATTGAAATGAAGGACTTAGAAACGCGAAAGTTGAAATACGTGTTTGAAACACATCAATCTCTTGATTCATGGTTCAATTGGAAGCTCAATCAATTCCTTAAGGTATTTTGCGATTATGGAACCAACCCGGTTAAGTCTTTAATCATTTCCATGTGGATCATCCTGGGATTTGCTTGTATTTATTTCTTCACTTACAGCGATTGGGATAAGATCAATCGGAGCTTTCTTGTAAGCAGATACCGTAAGATGCTTACCTACTTTGATTCTGAACAACGCATGGAAGACTTTTACTCAGATGATCACAAGGAGGAGTTTCAGTCGTATCAGGAATTTAAGGAGCACATGGTGGAATCAAAACAGCGTGTACCTGTAATGTTTGGACTGTTGGGGAAACCGCTCTATCACTTATCGCTATCCCATCATAACTTCATTAAGTGGCTATACAGAAGGATCGAACCATTAAGTGGCCGTTGGGTAGACTTGAAAGGAGCTCGTAAAGTCTATGTAGGCGCTTTGGTAGGAGTATCAATAGCGAGTTACGGACTTTATTTGATTTTTCTCAGGGCGTTCAACTCCTTGTTTTTGAGCATGAACACGTTCACTACCCTTGGCTTTGGAGAAATCCCTGTTAGAGGAATAGGACGCTATATCGCTATTTTGGAAGGTTTCCTAGGTTGGTTTCTCCTGAGTATATTTAGCGTTTCATTAATCAGTCAAATACTGCAGAATTGAGCCTGGAGAAGTTCCATATTAGCAAACTAGGCCTTCTTCAGTTTGGCTTTCTTCTTCTGACCTCTATAACTGTCTACTCACAGGACATTTATGATCGAAAAATCTCGGTAAGCGAGTGGATTTATGAAATGGTGGAGTGTACTGAAGATGAATATTGGCTAAAGAATGCCAAAATCATATGGGATGAAGATAATAAGAGCGACAACTTCTATAATTACCGGGTGGATAATCGTGATGAACTGGACAGCATCTTAGAGACTCGAGCCCTCAAGGTTAAGTGTCAGGTCATCTTATTTAATTGTGATTTCTCAAAATCAATTGGAAAACGTATTTCCCACATTGAATTTCAAAACAAAGTGTCTTTTCAGAAATGTAGAGGCCCACTTGGCAGAATTGAGGACTGTATATTTAGAAAGGGTTTTGAAGTACATGATAGTAAAATCAGCACCCTCCAATTACGAAATAATAAGTTTTATTCTAAAGTTAAGTTTTATAATAGCGAACTGATACGTTTTCTGATTTATGGATCTACTTTTCACTCTACTTTTAGCTTCAAGAGTTGCGCTTCAGATCAATTCATTTTGTACAAAAGTAAATTTGATTTCGTTGAACCATCCGAAGAAATTCCACGTGCTGAATTTAGCTCATTGCTGTTGGTAAAGGACATGGAGATTCATTCGTGCGAGTTTACTTCAACTGGGCAGCCAGCCGTAGTTGATATAAGGCTTCAAACGTCCAAACTTTTTTTAGATGGAAACACGTTTAATAACGTCATATTGGATTTAAGTGCCGCAAACGCGGAACAGGCACTGTACGTGTCTGATAATAAGTTTGAATATCTTGGCTTGGATGGCACAAATTACTCTTTGATAAACTCAACCATTGAATGGGATCAAATAAGAAATTTCAAGATTGGTTATTGGTATCCTCGAGATTATAGTAAAGAGCCATATCTAGCCAAATCAGATTCAGAGCTTGCAGCTAAGCCGCAATTTGATGAGATGATGAGAATATATAATAAGTTATTTCAGATGTATAAGCAATCTGGTAATCGAGAATCCGCCAATAGTTGCTACATCGAAATGAAAGATATTGAAACACGAAGGCTAAATTATTTATATAGGCAAAACCCAAGTACTGGTCGTTTATTTGACTGGCGCCTAAATCAGTTTCTAAAGTTGTTTTGTGATTACGGAACCAACCCGGTTAAGTCTTTAATCATTTCCATGTGGATCATCCTGGGATTTGCTTGTATTTATTTCTTCACATACAGCAATTGGGATAAGATCAATCGGAGCTTTCTTGTAAGCAGATACCGTAAGA
>NVRZ01000013.1 GCA_002401055.1 Bacteroidota bacterium | reverse complement strand
AGCCATTAAAGTTAATCCCAAATCTCTGACAGCAATATCATTATAACCTACTGCAATAGTAATAGATAATAAATGCAAAGCTGCAATAAAAGCTATTATTCTTGTATGCAACCCAATCAATAATAAACCCCCTATCGTAATTTCAAAAATTCCATATTCAAAATTTTCTATTACATAGGTTTTGCCGTTAGTTCCATGGGCCTCTGCCTTTTGTCTATCTTGAAAGTATGCATTAATTGCAGTGCAGATCTGAGCATTGCTACTTGGGTCAATGCAAAAACCATTGGGGGCTTTCTGTGAAATTGCATCCACCGAACCATCCTGGTTACCACAAATAATAGGTTTGCCACAAGCACTTGCCTCTATAAGCCCCAGGGGGAGTCCTTCACCTTCATTGTTGCCAAACACACTCAATAGAACAATTACGTCTGCAATGTTGTAGCAATCAGCCAACTCATCTTCAGGAACCCTCCCAGTAAATATTACCCGATCCTCCAGATTCAACTCCATGCATAATTCCTTCAACGAGCTCTCCATCTTACCACCTCCTACAATGAGGTAAATGATTGAATCGTTTAATTCTTTCAAGGCCCTTATTATAATCTCATGCCCTTTATTTCTCGCCAACCTACCAATAGTGGCAACAATGAACTTGTTATTGGGGATATTGTATTTGCGTGCCAGCTTGTCATTTTTTGGCTTGGGGAAAAATCTATCTATATCAACAGCATCATACAGCAACTCAATTTGCGATGAAGGGTACTCAAAATGCTCTTTGATATAATCGATTATAAAATTGCAATCACCGACTATCATATCAGATTTGAACAATGCATGGGTCTCCACTTTGTTCATTCCACTCCATATCTCCAAGCCATAAACATTGGTTATAAACTTCACCCCAAATATTTTGCTCGCTATATAGCCAATAATCGATAATTGTCTGTGATTGCATAGAACCAAATCTATACGAAGTTCGCGAATCAGAAAAAGGCATTTTATTAAATAGAGAACTTTATCTTTCAATGATATTCCACCTTGTACATAATGAACGTCAATGTCCTCTTCAAATGAGTTGGATTCAGAATGGCCCAGCAGCGAGGCAAGAAAAACATTGTCCACACCATACTGTTTTTGCAATGCCCTGTACTGATAACGCGTGTATCGTTCTATTCCGCCTTTCAAAAATACTCCCGTCGCTACGAATAGAACCTTCATGAAATGGTATCATCCTCAAATCTATTGCTGATTTTAACAGCAGGACTTCCTTTAGCGATGGAGTTTGATTCAATAGATTCTATGACATAAGAATTGGGCATTATAAATGAGTTTTTGCCAATTACGCCTCCGAACACCGATGTATTCATTCCCAACCATACATTGTCATGAATAACTATTGGGGACAACACATAGTATTTATCCCCTTCACCATGGGTCCCAGCTTTAGATTTCCTCACATCATTTGAAAATGAGTAAATTTTGGATCCCGGACCAGAGGTGAAATGATTGCCAATCTTCACGCCACCATGGGCCTGAATAACCGTGCTTATTCCCAGATGCACATTGTTTCCAATGAGCATATCTCCACTTTTCACTTCATCATTCTGACCAACGGACTTTGAACTTACCAAGGCGTCCTGATTTATCCTGCCTGCAATAAGGACGCAATGTTTGTCAATCCAAACATTAGAGCCTAAACTAATGCTCCTGACACCCTCAAAAAAAACTCCTTCATCAATTCTAATATTAACGCCGCAGCTTTTCATTCTTCCGCGGTAATAATAATACCTCAGTCGTCTTCCTAAGGCTCCACCCATATTTCTAATCAAACTTGCAAACATGCTATTAAGTTCTCTTAACATTAAATAAGTTCAATCAAAGAGTTGCATACATATTTAATTTCGTCTTCGGAAAGATCGAAGTAAGTAGGCAGACATATTCCGCTTTGATATATGTCATGTGTTATGGGTGTGTCAACGGAGTCATACATAGGCATATCAGATATTGGGTAGAAGTATGGCCTGCTGTCAATTCCAAGAGACTTGAGCTTTGCCATTAACTCATCCCGTTCTTCAAGATTCAAGCCTCTTATCTCAACACATACTTGCCAATAGGAGTTTACAGCCCAGTCATTGGTTCTGTTCAATCTAATCTTGGAATTATTACCAAGAAACTTCTCGTATAAAGTATAATTATCCCTTCGTTTACCCACCAATTCATTCACTCTATCCATCTGGGCACAACCCAACGCAGCCTGTAGATTGGTCATCCTATAATTAAAGCCAATCTCATCATGCCAATATCTTTTGGACTTACTCATAGCATGATCCCTTAGGGCATGGCAATGTTCGTATAGCTCTCTATCATTTGTCGTAATCATCCCCCCTTCTCCAGATGTAATATTTTTGTTACCATAAAAACTAAAAGTTCCGCAAAGTCCGAGTCCACCTACCATTTTACCGTTTATTGATGCTCCGATAGCTTCGGCCGCATCTTCAATAACCAAAATATTATGATTTTGTGCAATACTATTAATAGCATCCATATCAGCTGGATGACCATAAATATGAACTGGGACAATGGCCTTGGTCCTATCCGTAATAGCGCTCTCGAATGAGGATGGGCTGATACATAAATTAACCGGATCAATATCAACAAGTACAGGTGTCGCCCCTGTGTAGCTTACAGCGTTGGCTGTTGCTATGAACGTAAAATCTGGAATAATTACTTCATCTCCTGGACCTATACCCAAGGCATCCAACACCAGGTGGATAGCCGCAGTACCATTTGAGGTAGTTAATGCATATTCCACGCCACAATAATCCGCAAACTTTTTCTCGAATAGATTGATGTATTCTCCTAAAGACGACACCCAACCGGACTTAACGGCATCTGTAACATAATCAATTTCTTTTTGAGTAATAGAAGGTTGAGATATGGGTATAAAAGCCCTCATAGAGTTATTTATTTCGCCTAACCCACATGTAGAGTTTGGTCTTTACTTTTTCAAACAACACAGAAGGAAAGGCCAAGCCAGCTACTGAAACGGATAGGTAGATTGAAATTAAGCTGATTTTCTGCGTGATATTAATTTTAACATAGGATGATATGCGTGGGGGATAAAGTCCTGAAATCAGGCCTACAGCAGCAGCATAACTTCCATATTTTTTATATTGAATAACCCAAAATGGAAACGTAATTGAATAAATTCTCTTAAGTATTCTGAACGCTATATCGCTTTCCGAAGAATTTGTTGCATCCTCCACCGCCGTTATAAGAACATTTGCTACTGAAGGTAAGCCCCCATCCATTACCCTATATTCCTTCCAGTTTTTGGGCAATCCGTCTCTGTAATAAGACCATCGGAACGAGCCGTCTTTAAAATGCATATCCTTCAGAACTAATGGCTTTTCGACAGTAAACAAGCGACAACCAGAGGTAATCATCAATACACCAAGATACATTTGAGAATATATACTCCCATCGTGTTTGCTCGTATTGTATTTATCAAAAGCACTCTTCTTGTAAATCAATCCACCTACAAAGCTAAAACCATTGTAATAGTTTAAAGCAACTCCGACACCGGATCCCAAAACTTTAGTAGCCTGGGCTCTTTTAACAACCACACCAGGATTATTCTCTTCAATAAAATTGCAATAGCCAATTTCCGGGTAATCATTCTCCTCTAAAAACTTTACCAGATATTCAATGCTATCAGGCTCATAAATGGTATCATCATTACCCAGCGCCAAACAATATTCACCTGTTCCCAGTTCAATAGCCTTACGATAATTATAGTCGTAGCCCATGTTTTTGTCATTTCGACTTAGTTTTAGAGGAAACTTATATGTTTTTTGAAGCTCAGTGATCTTCTCCATTGTATCATCTTCTGAGCAATCATCGCTAACGATAACTTCGATATCCGCATAGGTTTGCTGCTCAATTACCTTCAGGCTCTTTATCAATAACTCAATACGGTTGTACTGCAAAAAGCAGATAGAAAATTTCATGGCCATTAAAAAAGAGGATTATCTGGATGAAAGGCTATAACGGTATCTCATATTCTATTTTTTAATTGCCTCCAAGTATAGAGAATTACCATAACCACCAATGGAAGGGTTTTCTACATCTGAAATCTCATTAATGGATTNACTTATTCCATAAGTGTTTTCGCTTATGTCTCTGAAGCCAGCCTCATCTAATAAATTTTTTAGCGAGTGCTTATCATACATATATTTATGTTGATGTGGCCATCCCTGAAACCAGCCAAGAAGATCATGTATTAAATTTCCATTTGGATATTGTCCTTCCCGATGTAAGTTAAGCACCCACATAAATTGCTTCGATGCCTCATGGTTTCCTTTTTCTATCTCCTCAACATACTCTTTTGCATTCGTATACAAATCCGGCACCACAAGCCTGATAATGGCCCCTTGTTTTAATGTTCTATGTGCTTCACTTAAAAAGATCTTGGTACTTTTTAAGGAGAGGTGTTCAAATAAGTGCGAGGCATATACAACATCCACTGAATTATTCGCAAATCTGTGCCACTTTATATTAAGATTCATGTAACGTGCATTGCTCGATTTGTAGGTAGTTCTTCTTAGCAGACGCATTAACAACCTTCCTAATATATTTTGCTGAATAAGACTATTTATTGACGAGTCGGTACTGATCCAACCTTCAGGCCTAATTTGCCCACATCCTAAATTTAAACGAACCATATTACAATAAAACAATTAATGACATGATGATCTACAGATAACAAAATAATATTCTATTTTTTATCAAAAGAATTCCTACTAGTTATACGTCACTAAAGCTCTTGATAGGCAGTAATTTGTCGCGGGGTAACTCATTAATGGATTTCTATATGTTAAATCATAGTTCATAAGCTGAAATATATGGTTTATTCTAATTGTCAACTATAAATTAAACTTGGTAGCGGGTCATTGGTATAGCATTCAATATCAAAGTAATTTAATACTCTTTCCATTCGCTTAATCTGATCTGTAGACAACTTCTCCTCCCAATATCTAATTTGATCCATTCCATTGATTGGGCTACCCTCTTCTGTAGTCACGCTTTTTTTACTAAATGAATAAGACAAATATTCTTTATCAATTTCCCATTCTTTTAATATTCGATCTAGAGTTTTTCGTGAATTCAAAACCAACTCCTCGTAGTTTATCGTAATCCAATCAATGTTATTTTTCTCATGTCGTAGCGGAACCATGTTTGTAATACACCAAATTGCAACAAACACCTCATCTTTGTATCTGATAGTTCGCAAAAATTTTTCATGTTCCAGAAAAATGTCATTAAAGGGTGTGTCGGGAATATTAAAAGGCATTATATCCGGAAGATGACTCCATCCACCATGTGCTAATTGCGAAGCCACAACTGCAAACGGGTGCCTAATGAGATATATAGGCTTTTTCTCGAATTTAAAATTATGAACTATCCACGGAATCATTGCATTCGCTCTACAAAATTTAATGATCAGAGAATTTGCCTCTCTCAGTTTTTGAACACTTGTTAAGTAAGTCGTCCATGTGTTTAAAACTTTTCCCCGAAAAACTTTATCAAGAGCATCATAAGCTTCATTCCAAATTTCATCTTCAGGGATATGTTGCTGCCATCCAAAACCAATTTTGCCAAATATTTCAACAGCGTTTATATGCAATGGTTCCCAAATTACCGCGGTGTTGGGTATTGTTGAAATTAGTTCCGTTATCCAGGTGCTTCCACCTCGGGGGTCACTGAAAACAACAATGTTTTTTGCAGGATCGATATTAATTCCTTGAGCTACACTACTAAGATACATATCCTTTATCCTTTTTATTAATTTACCTCGGTAATTCATACCAGATGCAACTTTAATACTCTTGCTTTTCTACGATACACCTTCTATATAACTTTAAGACTTTATTGCCCACTTCATTCACGGAAGCATGAGAATCTATGCCTCTTGTAACATTTTGTAAAATAGTATGGTCACCGTATAGCTTTTTAATATTATGATACCATGCTTTTATAGAACCTGACTCCACCAGGATGCCATTTATTTCGTGTTTGACCAGTTCTGCAATTCCACCTAAATTTGACCCTATAACAGGAATACCTGCCGCAAAAGCCTCCAACACAACCAAAGGACCTGTTTCCAATCCTTGAGAAGGGACTGCAAGCACATCATATTGCCTTAATAAATCTACTATCTTATCGTTTGGTACAGGTTGCTTGAATTTGATTCTATGATCATTTTTTGCCCGCTGCTCAAGCTCCAGGACATACGAACTGTTATTATCTTTTGGTGAAACCCCATATATATCCAATGCTACCGGAAGCCGTTTATCACATTGAATAGACTTAATTAAGACATCTACACCTTTAGCGGGATCAAGTCTACCCAAAAAAGCGATTTTTAAAATCTCATTTTGTTTCCGCTCCTGCTTTATCTGATTATCCTCCCCTAGATGTCCAATAGGTTGACGTATAACGGTAATTTTATTTTCCGGAACGCCGTTGATGAGTAACAATTCTCTAACCCAATCACACACGGCTACAATATGCTCCGATTCTGACATCATGAACTGAAAGGCAGCTTGTTTGGTTTCAATTAAATCTGCTGTTCGCAAAGCGGTCCACATGCCACCTTTCAAGTTGATGTTTTCTAAGGCTTTACCAACATACGTTGGGATGCTTCCTAATAATCTTGAAGTTAATTGATTCAGCCCCAGGCCGTGCAAAGTACAAGCGGAACAGTTGGATACGACTATTTTGCCATTGCATACCTCCTTACCCCATTTTAACAGTGTGCCTCTCTGACAACTTACAGTAGGCGTGTGATATGTAAATAATACTGGAATTTTTCGATCCTTAACCTTTCGCATTAATTGAGAAGAAACCGCCGATGAAAAAGCATGAATATGAACAATGTCTGGCTGCTCTTTCTCCAATATCTTATCAAATTCCATTGCAGCATCATGATCACCTTCCCCGTACCTTGCCTTGAGTTTAAGACTGTCACCAGCAACTGCAAAACGGTATACCTTCAATCCATTATGCTCATACTCCTCATTTAAGTTGCCGGGTGCCGCCACCACAACTTCAACTCCTTTAGTAACCAAGTGTTTTGAAAGACCTTCCACATAAATCTCGGTACCTCCTACCGGATCAGGATAATAGGTAAATGGAATTTGAATTACTTTCAAGATATGATTTTACTTTAGAGGAGAACTTTATCCATAGGGCGTCATAAAAGACTTGAGCACGTTTTCATAACAAACGCAGAAGCACTTGTGGATTATTAGAAATAATTCTTAAAAAATTGATGAAATATTTAAATCGTCGAGTGTATTTATGATCTTTGGGTTGAAGAGAGTCTCTGTAGGTCATTAAATATCTTTTAAATATTATTCTAAAAATGTCCCTTTCAACGTTCTCTTTCACAATCCAAAAGAACATCTCTTTGTACATCAAGCTCGCAAAATGTGATAGTGTCTTGCTATCTGTTAATATTCTGTTCCTTTTGTGAACCCCAACCATGGCTACTGGCTTCAGTGTCTCACCTGCCACAATTTTACCATAATAGGCCATTTTAAACCACATCAATGTGTCCTGATGCAGCTTTAATGAAGTGCTGAACATTCCGGTTTTTTTTAGTAATTCTTTTTCGAAAGTAATCGCATTGGTATGCCACTGTTCCGCATTATCTTTGACGAACTCATTAAATAGATCACCAGGAGCTACATGTCCACTTATCTTTGTGATTTGGTAAGCTGAATGCTGATCCAGTCCTTTTTGCGAAATGAATTTTTCTTTAGCATTTGAATCATAGTATTTTGTCCCGACGGGTTCATAAACGCCATCAATGCTCGGATCATCCATAAAGATTTGCTTTGATCTCCGAAAACGGTTAAACAGGTAATAGTCATCTGCATCTAAAAAAGCAATATATGGATATGTGGCATTTTCAAGCCCTAAATTCCTACTTGCTCCTGCACCATGATTGCCTTTATCAGCGTGTTGTAATAGCTTAACACGGGAGTGTTTGGCCGCTAAATCTAAAGAAATCACCAAAGAATTATCTGGTGAACAGTCTTCTATTAAAATAATCTCGCCGGTCTCAGGCAGTTCCAGTGCGGATAAAACAGCTTTTTCAACATATTTTTCTGCATTGTAAACTGGAATAATAACAGATACTTTGAATTCCTCCATGTTTAGCAAGTATAATTTTACGAGCTACTGAACTTGAGAGTCTCTAATCTGTTTTATTAAGGATTTAGAGACCATTCGCGCATATTCCGTTGTACCTCTTGAAGTAGGATGTATATGATCATTAAAAAATTCAATATTACCCGACATGGAGGTTAAGTCAATTATGT
>NVRZ01000012.1 GCA_002401055.1 Bacteroidota bacterium | reverse complement strand
ATTAGTGTTACATGCCCAATATATTCATGGGCATCTCCGTTGGTATCTTCAGTACGTATCAACCAAACATACACGTCTTGCTGGGCCATTTTTCTGCCTCCATTAACTTTCCCATCCCAGCCCCATTCCTCAAACTTCATTAAATCAAATCTACCTTTTGATTTAAAAACTAAATCACCCCATCTATCAAAGATGTAGAATTCGAACTCCTCCTCCTCTACTCCAATTCCCTGAGGATAGAAGTATTCATTGCGTGGATCTCCTATCCCATTGGGAGTAAATCCTGTGGGTGCAAACAAAACGTAAGCTCCTTTTATCAGCAATGGACGCAGAGCCGTGTCAACACAACCATCTGTATTCTCAACAGTTAATAGAATGTTGTACTTACCCTCATCCTCGTAGGTATGAGTAATGGCATATCCCTGCATAAACGTCGGGGTGGAGGTAGTATCAGTATTATTATCACCATAATTCCACTCCCAATTAGTCACATCTGCCGAAGAACCGTCTACAAAATCCACATCAGGAGAGAGTATCGTTATCTCCGCCGGATTCAATGTAATTCCATTTTGCTCGATTGTAAATGCAGCATTGGGCGGTGCCTGAACCGATACACTAGCATTGCTGCTACAGTCTTTATCGGTCGTTACTATTAGCGTTACATTAAAATTTCCTGTTGTATCCTCATAACCATGAGTTGGGTCCTGTATTGAAGCGCTATTAAGATCTCCAAAATTCCAGCTCCATGTAGTGATTACATCAGCGCCCTGGCCGGATGAAGTATCGGTAAACTGAATTTCAAATGGATCCGGATCGCAGGCCCAGGTAAATCCTACCACCGGTAATTTATGCACCACCACCGTACCATTGGCTGTAGCCGGAGCACAACCATCATCAACCGTAACAGTATAGGTAGTGTTAGATGCAGGAGAAATGTTAATCGTTTGATCAGTTGAAGAAACCGGAGGGTCCCAGAGCCAGTTATATGGGCCCACTCCATTACCACCAGAAATTAATCCTTCCAATTTTGCAAAGTCGCCCTCGCAGATGGTGTCATTCATAATTGACACCGCAAGTGGCGGATACAGCGACACGTCAATTAAAGCGGTTTCGGTACAGCCGTTGTCATCAGTTACCGTAACTGTATATACAGTATCCACCGAAGGACTAATAATTATACTATCAGTAGTTGGCATTCCGCTGCCCCAATCATATGTATAATCTGGATCAGGGCCAGCCTCCAATGAGCCTCCAATGCCAGTTACCCAAAGCGTGGCAGCGTCCCCTATACAAATTGTGGTATTACTAGAAGTGGTTAAAACTATAGGGTCAGGTGCCGTTATTGTTGCACTTGCAGTGTCAACACAATTATTAAGATCTGTAACAGTTACCGAATAAGATCCAGGTTGCAGTCCTGCTATTGTACTCGTTGTGGCTGAGGTACTCCATAAATAGGAATAAGGTAATGTGCCATTGACAATACTAACTGATACTTGCCCGTCCCCACTATAAGAACATGTCAAATTAACCGGAAGAAGATTTGCTATAGTCGGCCCGACATTGTTGTTGATGGGTAGGGTTAATATCCATACACAGCCCTTGGCATCGGTTACTTCCACATCATAGGAGCCTTCCACTAGTCCAGTAGCAGTCTGGGTAGTCTGGCCGATAAAGTTTCCTCCGCTGTCATACCACGCATAGGTGTATGGTGATGTACCGCCTGATGGATTCACGGTAGCCTCACCGTTCGCATTGCCACAGCTTGAAGGTGTTGAGGTGCCTCCTGCACTCAAGACAACCGGTTCAAATATTTCATAGGAATCTGACGTATCACATCCATTGTCATCTGTGACCTGAACCGTATAGCTCCCTGCCGATAAATTGGTAACCAACACTGTGCCAATTGTTCCTGGTGGCAGCCACAGGTAGGTATAGGGTTGATTTCCTCCACTAACCTGAACAGTTATGCTGCCATCACTGCCTCCATTACAGGAAATATCTGTGGTCGTTCCAGAAATAACAAGCTCCGGTGGATCGGTTAACAACAAGCCAGTTTGTATCTGACAGCTGTTCGCATCGGTAATAACCACATTATTTTGCTGTCCGCACAAACCCGTTGCAGTTGCAGTGGTATCTCCACTTGGGAACCACTGATAGGTATAGGGTGTGGTGCCATTGGCTGCTATTATTGATATGCTCCCATCACAAGATCCAAAACATGTTGGGTCAGTGGACGCCAGTATAGCACTTTGCATCTGATCGGGTTCTGCTATTATAAACTGCGATGAGTAAATACATCCGTTACCGTCTTCAACCATAATGGTAAAAGTACCTCCCGACAATCCCAGTATAACACTCGAACTTGGTCCAATAGAATTTCCCTGCAAGTCTTGCCAGGTATAAGTAAATGGGAATGTTCCTCCGTTAATGTACACTTGTGCAGTACCGCTGGCATCGCCAAAACACGCTAAATCCGTTGTCCCAACACTGTCGATAACCGGACCAGCTATGTCGTTGATAATAACTGGATCGGTATAAATACATCCATTGCCGTCAATCAATATAGGATTGTACACATTGGCATAGACACTGTCTATACACAAGCCCACCGTTGCATCAGGATCATTCCATGTTATGGTATAGGGTACAACACCACCAATTACCGATACACATGCTGATCCATTTTCATTTCCACAGGTGGATGGAACCGTATTGTCAACAAAGGCCAGTAACTGAGGTTCTGATAGGTTGGTAGAGGCTGTTGTTGTGCATCCATTTACATCGCTTACAATAACATCATAGCCACCCGCACAAAGGCTGTCCGCATTAGCGGTCGATTGTAAATAGCTATCATTCCACAGATAGGTATATGGAAGTGAGCCCCCTGATAGAGATACAAGTGCTTCTCCATCACAATATCCGAAGCAACTCACATTAGTAGGTGTGATAACAGGTACCAAAGCTGCTGGTTCTGCAATAACTACAGAAATGGTATCATAGCATCCATTGTCATCCGATATGGATACGGTATAGGTACCGGCGCAAACAGTTATTATTTGGTCCGATGGGGTACTGTTGCTCCACAGGTAGGTATAAGGGAATGTTCCACCCGTAGCAGTGGATTGTGCATAGCCATCACAGTCTCCATTACAAGTAACATCACCAGAAGATACAATAGTTGCCACAACAGTTGCCGGTTCGGTGATTATAACCGTTGAGCTCACCGTACAGCCTTTATCATCGGTAATAGTTATAACATAGTTTCCTGCGCACATATTCCCAGCAATTTGATTGGTCTGTACAGGACTGGTAGTCCATGAATAATAGTAAGGTGTGGTGCCTCCAAATGCGATAACACTTGCTGATCCATCGCACAGCCCACCACAGGATGCTCCTGTTTCTGTTAACGACAAAGTGAGCAGTGGTGGCTCTGTCAGTACTGCGCTACCATTGATGGTACAGCCGTTTCCATCCGTGATTACGACACTGACAGGTCCATCACATAGTCCGCTTGCAGACATGTTGGTCTGACTATTTGGATCGTCCCATAAATAACCATAGCCACCCGTGCCTCCTCCTACTGTTGCTGATGCAACTCCATCGCATGAGCCAAAGCAACTGGGTTCAACCACAGTCATATTTACTGTAAGGGCAGGTGGTTCATCTATAAATACATTAACTCCTGTCACACATCCATTGGCATCTACAATGGCCACCGATGCTGCTCCTGCTGACATGCCCGTCTCGGAGCTCGAGGTACCACCCGTGGTCCAGCTGTAGGTATAGGGAGGCATGCCATCTGTTACCGTTACAGTGGCCGTTCCGTCACTGCCTCCAAAGCAAGATACAGCCATGCTGTCAATCATCAAGGCTGTTGGTCCAACTGCATCTGCGATGACTCCCGACCCTGTCCCAATACAGCTATTTCCATCCATAACGGTAACATCATAAGTTCCCGCGGCAAGGCCATTACAAGTGGAGCTTGTACAACTCGTGTTCCAGCTATAGGTCAGCGTACCAACACCGTTGCTTACCGTGGCTGTGACACTTCCATCTGATTGTCCGCAGCTTGCTGTAGTACTTGTAACATTTATAGTAACTGCCAGCGGCTCGTTAATTACTTGTGATCCAACAGCACTGCATCCGTTTGCATCATAGACCGTTATATTGAAAGTACCTGTGCAAAGTCCGGTTGCCATTAAACCTGTTTGAGTACCCGGGTCATCCCACAAATAAGTGTAAGGTGGTGTTCCTCCACCTGCTGTTGCTGTAGCTGTGCCATCGCAAGATCCATTGCAGGTGGCGTCTGTTCCCACAACACTGACTACCAACAGTGTTGGTTCAGTAATGATTACTGAGTCTATCACAACAATCGTGTTTCCGTCGGTTACCGTTACATAAAATGTTCCTGCGCACAGTCCGGCAACATCCTGTGTGGTTGCTCCGCCTGTCCACAAATAGGTATAAGGAGAATTGCCTCCTGTAACAGTCAGATCAGCAGTACCTGTACAAACATTAAAACAAAGTAGGTTCACTCCAGTAACTGCCGTGCTTACCGGCGGGGGCTCGGTAATAACAATGCAGTCTGAAGAAATGCATCCTGCTGCATCGGTGATGGTGACGCAATAAGTTCCAGCACACAAGCCCGTTGCCGTGGCTGTAGTTTGGTTGCCGCTGTCATCCCACAGATAGGTATAAGGTGTAGTTCCTGAAGTTAAGGTTGCTGTGGCCTGGCCATCACAAACATTAAAACCAGAGGTGTTGTTATCCAATGTAACTACGGCGTTGCCGCCAGGTATATCGCTCAGGTTTGTACTTGCAATTCCTGTACATCCATTTTGATCCGTAACCGTTACCGAATATGATCCAGCTGGAATATTTACAGCACATGAGCTGGTTTGTGAAAGGCTGTCATTCCATAAATAGGTGTAGGGAGAAGTCCCTCCCAATGGGCTCGCACATGCCATGCCATTGCTCAATCCGCAGGAGGCATCAGTGGGTGTTATTGTTATGGCAATTGCTGTTGGTTCATTGATAACAACTGAGGCGATTACAGTACAGGAGTTACCATCCGTTACAGTAACCGTATAAGTATCTGCAGTTAAGTTTATGATATCATCTGAGGTCAATCCGTTGCTCCATGCAAAAGTATAAGGGGTGGTACCGCCACCAACAGTCAGATCAGCGCTTCCATTAGAACCCAAATTACATGTCACATCCGTTCCCACTATAGTAGCTGTCAGAAGTGCTGGTTCACCAACAGTTATGGAAGTAAGAACTGTGCAACCGGCAATATCAGTAACCGTAACATTATACAACACCCCTGCACACAAATCAGATGCAGTGGTGGCGGTGGTAGAGGTAGCTGTGTTATCCCATGCGTAGAGATAAGAGTTGGCTCCACCCGATGCAGAGACAGTAGCATTCCCATCGCACACTCCATTGCAACTGGCATCGGTAAAACTGGTAACTGAGGCTGTCAATACCGGGGGCTCAGCAATGGTGACAGTTTCACTGGCAATACATCCATTGCCATCGGTAATAGCTACACTGTAAACTCCAGCACACAATCCAGTTGCCTGAGCATTGCTCTGGCTGTTTGTATCATCCCACAAATAGGTATATGAAGGCGTTCCACCACTGATAGAAGCTGTGGCCTGGCCATCACAAACACCAGCACATGAGGCATTCGCATTAATGGTGATAGATGCGGTTCCGCCTCCGCCAGCATTATTAACAACTGCTACAGCGGTCTGTTGACATCCACCATTATCAGTTACCGTTACAGTGTAGGATCCAGCAGCGACTGAACTACAGGATGAAGTGTTACAGCTATTATCCCAGAGATAGGTATATGGCGTACTTCCACCAGTAGCAGTAACTGCCATTGCCCCGTCCGATTGTCCGCATGTTGCACCCAGGGTTGAAATTGAAAGCGATATAGCCGCGGGCTCTGTAACCACTTGTGAGACAACAATCGTACAGCCATTTCCATCGCTCACAGTAACATTAAATGTATTGGCGCAAAGGGCTGTAGCTATTGCTGTGGTTTGGAAACCCGGATCATCCCAGCTGTATGTATATGCACCAGTTCCTCCGGATGGGGTGACCGTAGCACTGCCATCACATACACCATTACAAGATACATTTACAGCACTTGTTGGGGCTGACAATGCATTGGGTTCAGAGATCGCTACACCCGCATTATCTGTACATCCATTGGCATCGGTAACGGTTACGTTGTATGTGCCTGCACATAGGTTTGCCAGATCTTCAGTAGTGGCAAAATTGCTCCAATTGTAAGTGTAAGCAGGGGTTCCTCCGAAGGTAGTTGCGTCAATAACTCCGTCACAAACACCATTGCAATTTAAATTAAAGCCTGTCAATGCTATAGTTGGTTCTGGATAAACTGTTATGTCTATCGTGACAATATCACTACAGGGACCGTCAGACACAACCTGAGTTACAGTATAGATTCCCGGAGCTGGGTATGTATGGGATGGATTCTCTGATGTGGATGTAGTGGCATCGCCAAAATTCCAATAATAAGTAGCCGGGGAAGTTCCCTGGTTTTGAAATGCGTAGACATTGCCTGTGAGGCATTGGTTACCATTGTAAGCAAACCCGGCAGTAACAGATCCTCCAGAGCCAACAACAGCTGTGCTGCTGAGCGTGTTTTGCTCCGTACATCCATTCGAATCAACTACAGTTACCGTATAGGTCCCGCTACAAACCCCGGTTATACTTTGTCCAACTCCGAGTCCTCCACTCCAAGTGTAGGTAAATGGTGCTGTTCCCCCTGTAACAGAGGCAAAGAGCTGTCCATCACAAGAGCCCGCACATGATTCGTCTAATGGAATCGCAAATAAATCTATCGGGTTGGGCTGCAGCACATCAACTGAAGCTGAACCCAAGCATCCGTCGGCATCCGTAACAGTTACAGTATAGGTGCCTGCACATACACCAGCATGATTTTGGCCAAGGCCCATTACTGACCAGTTGTAGGTGTAGGGTGAAGTACCGCCTGAAGCGGTAGCGGATAAAGTGCCGTCGCAGGCCCCATAACAAGATGCATCAGTGGCGGAAATCGCTACCGTTAAAGCTGTACCCAAATCGCTAATGATAATTGTTTCAAAATTGATATTACACCCAGTTGCATCCGAGATGGTAACATTAAAAGTTCCTGCGCATAATCCGGTTATCGTCTGTGTAGTCTGAGTACCCGGATCATCCCAAATATAAGTGTAGGGTGAGGATCCACCTGTAACCGTAACCGAAGCAGTTCCAGTACATGTTCCACAATTTATATCGACTCCTGTAATGCTAGAAGTAAGACCGCTTGGGGGTGTACATGTAACACAGGAAGTTGTTTGAAAGTAGAGTCCTGCCATCGCAAACACCCAACAATCACCTGAGGGTGGAGAGAACCCATAGGTAGATGAAGTCTGCCCAGTTGGAACAGTAGTTGTTACCTCATCATAATTCCAAAAATTTTGAGGAAAAGAATAATTTGAACCATTAAGAGTTGTGGTATGCGTAGCGCCCACATCATCTTGCATATCACCACCCATCGCAAATGCCGTTGCATAAGTGGAATTTCCGCATGCAGTATAGCCACCTAGCGATATACTTGCTGGACCTCCAATTGTTACGATGGCACCATCATTTATTATCAATGAACCTTGATAAGTAGCAGTTGGGTCTGTATAGATAATGAACAGTGTAATGCCATCCACATTCGCGCCACCAGTAGAAATACTTATTGTATAATTACCATTACCAGTAATCATAGAAGTTACATCTGCACGAAATACTTGCGTTCCCCCTAAACTCCAGCATTTTGCAGGTCCCGAACCAGCATGAACGGCCGCTATAGTAGATGAGCCTCCTTGTGGATTTGTAATAGTAACGGTTGCACTTGAATTGGTGGAAGATTCGCTCCACCACAAGTATGCTACATCCAGATTAAAACAAGATGGTAAACAAGAAACACTTAACGTAGCAGGAAATCCTGCCCCAGGGCTGGGCGAGTATCGGGTAGCGGTCATTAAAGACACAGTACAATAATTTAGCCCGCATGCAGAATTATTATATATCTGACCTAATGAACCATTACCATCTTTATAATATGCAGGTGTACCATTAATAACCATGCCGTCTTGATACTGAACAGACTGGACTTGCTTCTGTGCAATAACATACTGCGATGCGATCAATGAAAGAAATAATGAAAGAACCCGAATCATGTTATTCGAATAAATAAAGGAATGTATAGTTAAAGTTAGTCAATTTATACCTGCGTATCTATTTTGAATAGTTGTACAAATCACTAATTTTTAACACCCGTTTCATAAATTATAAAGAAGCCTATCCCAATACGCCTACTTAATTAGTGTTACATGCCCAATATATTCATGGGCATCTCCGTTGGTATCTTCAGTACGTATCAACCAAACATACACGTCTTGCTGGGCCA
>NVRZ01000011.1 GCA_002401055.1 Bacteroidota bacterium | reverse complement strand
ATCTTCGGCATCGAATATCTCGACGTTAACAAAATCTCCAATACGTAGATATTGGTCTTTTCCTTCAATTAGCACCTCATTGTCTACTTCAGGCGAGTCATGTTCTGTACGTCCAATAAAGTAATCACCTTCTTTCCTGTCAATGAGAACCTTGTAAACCTTGCCAATCTTGGCCTGGTTTAACTCCTTAGAAATTCCCTGCTGAATTTCCATGATCTCATCAATCCTCTGCTGTTTGATTTCCTCGGGAACATCATCCTTTAGGTTGAACGCATGTGTGTCTTCTTCATGAGAATATGCGAATACACCCAATCGATCAAAGCGATATTTTCGAACAAATGCCTTAAGCTCCTCAAAATCTTCTTCCGTTTCTCCTGGGTATCCGCAAATGAGTGTGGTACGAATGGCCATGTCCGGAACTTCTGTTCTAAATGTGGTCAGTAGCTCTTCAGTTTTTTTGGCGGTGATCCCCCGACGCATGGACTTTAACATCTTATCACTAGCATGTTGAAGTGGGATATCGATGTAGTTGCATATGTTCTCTTTCTCCTTCATCACCTTTAGTACATCCATTGGGAAGCCAGATGGAAAAGCATAATGCAAACGAATCCATTCAATTCCCTCCACAGCTGATAATTCTACTAAAAGCGCAGCTAGCTTTCTCTCCTTATAAATATCCAATCCATAGTAAGTAAGATCTTGAGCTATAAGAATGAGCTCCTTTGTTCCTCCCTTAGCAAGTCCCTTTGCTTGGCTTACTAGTTCTTCAATAGACCTGGATACGTGCTTGCCTCTCATGATGGGGATGGCACAAAAAGAACAGGGTCGATCACAACCTTCGGCGATTTTCAAATACGCATAATGAACAGGGGTGGTTAACATGCGTTCACCCACCAATTCATGTTTGTAATCAGCACCCAATACTTTCAATAATCTAGGTAGGTCATGAGTTCCAAAATATTCATCTATATCAGGAATTTGATCGATCAAGTCATCCTTGTATCGCTCCGACAAACATCCCGTTACGTAAACTTTTTTAACTAGGCCAGCTTCTTTAGCTGCCGCATACTTTAATATGGTATCCAATGATTCCTGCTTGGCGTTCTCAATAAATCCACAGGTGTTGATAACTACAGTTTCAGCAGGCTCATCTGACTCATGGGTTACATCCATTTCGTTGGCCTTTAGTTGACCCATCAAAACTTCCGAATCCACGATATTCTTTGAACATCCCAGCGTAATAATATCAATCTTGGATCTTCTAGCTGTTTTTGACTTCATCCTCGTATTTACTTGGTAAATAACGTGTCAACGAACTCTTTTCTATTAAATATCTGGAGATCATCGATCTTTTCACCCATGCCAATGTACTTAACAGGAATTTGGAATTGGTCTGAAATTCCAATCACAACCCCGCCCTTGGCGGTTCCATCAAGTTTCGTAAGTGCAAGAGCGTTTACCTCAGTAGCCTTGGTAAATTGCGTAGCCTGCTCTATAGCGTTCTGCCCAATTGAAGCATCCAGAACAAGTAGTATTTCGTGAGGCGCCTCTGGAATAACCTTTTTCATCACGTTCTTGATTTTGCTCAACTCATTCATCAAGTTCACCTTGTTGTGCAACCTGCCCGCAGTATCGATAATAATTACATCTGCATTTTGGGCCAAGCCCGACTGGACACTATCAAACGCCACCGAAGCAGGATCTGAGCCCATAGCTTTTTTAACAATAGGAACATCAGCGCGTTCGGCCCAAATTACCAATTGGTCAACGGCCGCTGCCCGGTAGGTATCAGCTGCTCCAAGAACTACTTTCTTCCCTATTCTCTTGAATTGATGTGCTAACTTTCCGATGGTGGTAGTCTTCCCTACGCCATTAACACCAACCACCATAATGACATAAGGTCCATCCATTTCGGGGATACTAAACACTTGTTGATCTTCAGATTGGTTCTCTTCTAGTAACGCGACAACCTCATCTCGTAGGATAGTGTTAAGCTCCGATGCTCCAACGTATTTATCTTTTGCTACCCGCTCTTCAATTCTATTTATGATTTTGATGGTGGTTTGCACACCAACATCCGAGGACACAAGAATTTCCTCTAGGTCGTCAAGTACAATTTCATCAACGGTCGACTTGCCCGCTACTGCTCTGGAAAGCTTATGAAAAATATTCTGACTGCTTTTCTCCAGACCTTGGTCTAGTTCTTTCTTCTTCTCTTTAGAAAATATTCCGAAAAACCCCATTTAAAAAAATCTAGGATGCATAAAAAAAGCTTCCCTCTTGTGAAGAAAGAAGCTCAATAATTTCACTTGACCCTTAAAAATTAGGATTGAAAAAATTTCTGAACGTTGTCCTTGTGAATAATTTCCGTTCGGAAAGAATAGGCACCAGATTTTTCTGATACAACAGTCTTAATCACCTTAACGTAATCTTTGCTCTTATTGGTATTTCTTATAGGATTAACCTTTTTCGCCATGATAATTAGTGTTACTTGATCTCTTTGTGAAGAGTCATTTTTTTCATGATAGGGTTGTATTTTTTCAATTCAATCCTATCTGGTGAATTCTTTTTGTTTTTAGTGGTGATGTACCTGGATGTTCCGGGTAAGCCACTATCTTTGTGCTCTGTGCACTCTAGAATAACCTGAACTCTATTTCCTTTAGCCATTTTTATCGTTTTATCGGGGCGCAAAAGTACGAAAACACAAATAGTTATCCTAATAATAAAAGCTTGCAAAATTAGTTTATTGAATGCTCCTCTTCAGGATTGAAATAAAGTAATTAATATTGCCACCTCACAGAGATATAAATGAGTGAAAGTCAGAAAAAGGTAGGTGTTGTTGTTATAAGCTACAACGGAGCGGAATTGTTGGAGAAGTTTCTTCCTCCAATACTAGCAAGTGATTATGATGATTTTGAAGTATATGTGATTGACAATGCCTCTACAGATAATACCGCAGAGCTACTTAAAGAGAAGTTTCCTGAGGTAAAGGTGATCACATTGGAGATAAACAAAGGGTTTACCAATGGATACGTGGAAGGCTTGAAGCATGTATCGAACGAGTATTATGTGCTGGTCAGTTCAGATATTGAGGTTACTGACAACTGGATCCGGCCAATAATTAAGTTAATGGATTCTGATAAAGCTATAGCTGCTTGTCAGCCTAAAGTAAAGTCTTGGGACGATAAGAGCCGCTTTGAGTACTCCGGGTCCGCAGGCGGATATATTGATCGATTCGGTTATCCATTTTGTAGAGGCAGAATGTTCTTCACGATGGAGAAGGATACTGGCCAATATGACGACACCAGGGAAACGTTTTGGGCTACCGGCGGTTGTCTATTCATTAAATCAGAGCTATACAACCTTTCGGGAGGTCTAGACAATGACTTTTATGCACACATGGAGGAAATAGACCTTTGTTGGCGCTTAAAAAATATGGGATACAAGATTATGGTATGCCCTGAGTCAGTAGTATATCATGTTGGGGGCCATATCATTGCTTATGGGAGTCCAACGAAGGTTTACAGGAATTTTAGAAATAGCCTTATTACAAATTTGAAGAACATGACCATGTCAGAGCTCTTGTGGAAAATTCCTCTTAGGTTTTGCCTAGATTTGGTTTACCAGATAAAAGTCTTGCTTGCGGGAAACTTTGCTGAGTATTTTGCCATTGCAAAGGCACACCTCCATTTCTGGATATACTTACCCAAGTGGATTGGTAAACGCAGGGAAGTTCAGAAATTGGTCAAAAATCCAAACAGGACCGGCACATATAATGGAAGTGTCGTTTTTGACTACTTTATCAAGAAAAAGAAGCACTTCTCAGATCTGGATTTTGATTGATATACTTTATCGAGTTGCCCCACGTTAATAAGCCAACTTTTATAACTTTGTCCAATACCGATAATCACATTCTATGAAGGTTGTAATTTTTGCAGGAGGAATGGGAACGCGAATATCTGAGGAGTCTCACCTCAAGCCAAAGCCCATGATTGAAATCGGGGGTAAACCAATCATTTGGCATATAATGAAGCACTATGCTTTTTATGGCCACAATGAATTCGTGATATGTCTAGGCTACAAGGGACACATGATTCGCGAGTATTTTATGAATTACTTCCTGGTGAATTCTGATATTACTATTGACACAAAGACCAATAAAATGGAAGTGCTGATATCGAAATCAGATGAGTTTTCGGTAACCTTGGTTGAAACAGGGCTGGAAACAATGACCGCTGGCCGACTCAAGCAGGTACAAAAATATGTAGATAAGGAGGATTTTATGCTCACTTACGGAGATGGAGTTTCTGATGTAAATCTTGACGATTTAGTTAAAGGACATCAGGCTCATGGCAAAATTGCAACAATGACCGTTATTCAACCTAATAGCAGGTTTGGAATAGTTGAAATGGACGAGAATAACTTGATAACCAATTTTGTAGAAAAACCAAAAGAGAGTGGTTCTTGGATTAATGGAGGGTTTTTTGTACTCAAACCAGAAGTATTTAAACACCTTAAAGATGATGCTGATGAGGTTATGTGGGAGAGACAACCATTAAACGATCTTGCATCAGACAGGCAAATTGTTGTTCACAAACACAGTGGTTTTTGGAAATGTATGGATACCATGCGAGATAAGGAAGAGTTAGATAGTCTGTGGGAGGACAATCCTGCTTGGAAATGCTGGTAAATCACATCCCCTATCCTAAGAGGAATCAATATGTTTGAAATACTTAAATCCACTTACGAGGGCAAGAAGATTTTTCTTACCGGACACACAGGATTCAAAGGTTCTTGGATGCTGGCAATACTAAACGTGCTTGGAGCAAATACGAAGGGCTATTCTCTTGCACCAGAGGCCGAGCCCAATCTTTATAATTTGATAGGAGGGGATGATCTATGTGAATCCATAATTCACAATATCCTTGATGAGGAGCACTTAAAGAAAGAATTAATTGACTTTCAGCCGGATTTTATCTTTCATTTTGCTGCCCAATCGCTTGTAAGAAAATCATACAGGCAACCACTCGAGACTTTTGATGTGAACATCTTGGGTACAGCAAACCTGTTGAATGCTGCTCGAGATTTATCTGGTAAGTGCAACGTTGTAATTGTAACGACCGATAAAGTATATGAGAATCTTGAAATGGATTATGCCTACAATGAATCAGATAAACTTGGTGGATTTGATCCCTATAGTTCTAGTAAAGCTTGCGCAGAAATAGCTACCGCTTCCTACCGGCAATCTTTTTTCAATCCTGTAGATTATGATAAGCACAAGATTTCTGTGGCTACGGCCAGATCGGGCAATGTAATTGGCGGCGGAGATTGGGCTGAAGATCGAATCGTTCCGGACATTGTAAGATCACTTGATGTCGGAGAAAAATTGAACTTGCGAAACCCTTCATCAACTCGGCCATGGCAGCACGTTCTTGAGCCTCTTTCTGGGTATTTATTGCTTGGAGCACGAATGGAAGAAGAGCCAACCAAATTTGCACAGGCATTCAATTTTGGCCCGAATATAGATGACGAATTATCCGTAGAAGAGCTGGTTAAAATTACATTGGATCAATGGGGGAGTGGCGAATATGAAGTGGCCACTGACGCCAATGCTCCTCATGAGGCGAGCCTCTTGAAGCTTGATATTTCCAAAGCAGCAGATCAATTGGGTTGGAGGCCTAAAATGAACTCTACAGAAGCAATCAACAGGACGGTCGAGTGGTATACTGCTTACAAGGAAGGTCCACAGGTAATAACTGAACGACAGATAAGAGAGTATTTTGAGGCAGAATGAAAGTTAATCCAACGGAAATTTCAGGGGCATTTGAAATAACAATGCCAAGCTCAGAAGATGAAAGAGGCGACTTTGTAAAGATTCTCCACAAAGATGCATTCGTTGAGCATGGATTAGAAACTGAGTTTGTAGAGAGCTATTATTCTACTTCAGTTCGAGGAGTTATTAGAGGTATGCATTTTCAATTACCACCGCATGCTCATAATAAACTCGTTTACGCTGTTGAAGGATCGGTAATGGATGTTCTCCTTGATTTACGGAAGGATTCAAAAACCTTCAAAAAATTCATTGCTCTGGAGCTCAGTAAAGGCAATAGAAAGTCGGTTTATATTCCAAAAGGAGTTGCTCATGGTTTTGAGGTGATCAGCGAATCCGCGACATTGGTATACATGACTACCACTGTGTACAGCAAGGAATCAGATGCAGGAGTATTGTGGAATTCTATTGGGTACGAATGGAATAATTCAGGTCCAAATATTTCAACACGGGACAAGTCTTTTGTGAGCATGGATGATTTTGATAGCCCGTTTTAATCCTTCTAAATGAACATTTTAATAATTGGAGCTTCGGGATTGGTAGGCGGAAATTGCCTAAGACACTTTTCAGATCAGGAAGATGTTGAGGTAATTGGAACTTACTTCTCTTACATGACCGGAGATCTTAGCTTCTACGACACATTAGATTCAAGCAACCCTAAAAACTTTGATGTGGAAGGCTTTGGCCCGGATGTCGTTGTGCATTGCGGTGCGCTTACACACGTTGACTATTGTGAGGACAATATTGACGAAAGTTATCAGAAAACGGTAGCGTCTACACTTAGCGTTATTGAACTTTGTCAGAAAACGAGTGCTAAGATGGTTTTTATCTCAACCGACTATGTTTTTGATGGGAAAAATGGGCCCTATGATGAAAGCGCTGAGACAAATCCATTGGGTGTATATGCCAAACATAAGCTAGAAGCGGAAGAGGCTGTGTTGAAGGATGTTCCGGGTAGTATTGTCTTGCGAATAACAAACGTTTATGGTGATGAAGAACGAAAGAAGAATTTTGTAATCAGAATAGTGNATCAGATYCTGGAAGGCCGGAAACTCACTCTCAAATTGCCCGTTGATCAATACGCGACTCCGGTAAATGCCTGGGACGTTGCACGTGCAATATTCTTACTGATTTCTGATAAAAAAATTGGCATTTATAATTTGAGCAGTACGGATTTTGTAAACCGTGTGGAGCTGGTTGAAATTATTCTATCGAGGTTTCCTGACGCAGAGTATGATATGGAAAAGCTTTCAACTGCAGAGCTTCAACAGCCTGCGCCAAGACCGCTCATGGGAGGATTGAAAAATGACAAATTTTTAAATGAGTATCCCGATTTTGAATTTTCAACGGTTGACGAATATTTAAATAAATTTGCGTCCTGATATGGCAAAAGAAGACTACTTACACGTTCCTTACGGAAAGACCGTTCACGGAGAAGAGGAGATTGAGGCGGTTGTTAATGTACTGAGGACGTCTACCCAAATGGGAAAACATGTTCGGGAGTTTGAACAAAAGGTAGCTGATCTGTTCGAAAAGAAGCACGGCATTATGCTCAACTCCGGGTCTTCGGCCAACTATTTGGCGATGGAGTTGTTAGGCCTTGACAAAGGAGATGAAGTTATTACGCCAGTTCTGACATTTGCCACCACCGTTGCTCCAATACTTAAATTCGGATTAAAACCTGCTTTTGTTGATGTTTCTGTCGGCACTTTCAATACTGATGTAAGCAAGGTGGAAGAACTGATTACTGATAGGACTAAGGCCTTGATGATTCCCAATCTATTGGGCAATATACCAGATTGGGATGTTCTTAAGGAGATTGCTGATAAGCACAACTTAAAGATCATCGAGGACTCGGCGGATACGCTGGGCGGAACCTTGAGAGGCAAGAGTACAGGTCAGCATTCAGATATTAGTACCACTAGCTTTTATGGCTCACATGTTATCAATTGCGCGGGAAATGGAGGATTGTTGGCGGTTAACTCGGAAGAATACAAAGACAAAGCCATTTTATTGCGAAGCTGGGGCAGGAGCTCTTCGTTGTTTGTAGAGTCGGAAAAGATAGAGAATCGCTTCAATGTAGAAGTGGATGGAATTGGTTATGATGCCAAATTTGTTTTTGAAGCGGTGGGATACAATTGGGAGCCTTCTGAGATGGGAGCGGCTTTTGGATTGGTACAACTTAAAAAACTCGACGATAATATTAGAATACGAGAAGCCAATTTTAGCGATCTGCTGGATTTCTTTAAAGCCTATGAGGATTGGTTTATTCTTCCTAAACAATTAGAGAATTCGCGGACGGGCTGGTTGGCTTACGCCATGACAATCAAGGACGATGCACCATTCTCAAGAAAGGAAATGCAAATCTTCCTGGAGAACAGAAATATTCAAACGCGTACGGTTTTCACTGGTAACATCTTGCGCCAGCCTGGGTTTAAGAACATTGACCGTGTTGAAGCGAGTGGCGGTTATCCAGAAGCCGATCATGTAATGAGAGGCGGAATTTTATTGGGATGTCATCATGGTATGACAACCGAAATGCTGTTACATATTAAGGAGTCTTTTGAGGCGTTTGTCAAAACATTTTAACCCCCTTTTCTTCGCGCTGCTCATAAATTGTCCGCTGAATCAGGGGCAAGGCTTACAAAGTAAGCAGCGGGGGCAAAATGATTACTTGGAATTTAATAAACTCTCTAGGGCCAACCGATAAGAATCCAGTCCAAATCCTGATATAATTCCCACACAGTTTTTTGATAGTAGGGAAACATG
>NVRZ01000010.1 GCA_002401055.1 Bacteroidota bacterium | reverse complement strand
CAGCCATTGCCAGCGGTAGGGGCCTGAATCAAGCTGCAAGTTTCAAAGCACGTGGTAACAAGCATGTCTGAAAGGATACAGCCATCGGTGTTATAAGGTAAAATATATGTTGTGTCCCAAGGAGCCCACGTATTTCCATTGACTTCTGCTACAAATCCCGCGCAGGTATTGTGATCACCTGGAGGAAGATAAGATAAATGCTCCCACCACATGGCCGTACTATCTACGTGAAGTAGCGTCCTCCCATCGATACATACCTCTACGTTATAAGTAAAAGTGGTATCGCAAGCAGGTGGGATAGCGCAGGTGTCTTCCAGAAACAAGATCCAAACCGCACCTCGATCAGTTCCACCATCGTTGTCAGAAATCGCACCAACTGCTATATCGCCATAGCCATCTCCATCCAAATCGCCAATTTCAGCAACTGCATACCCAAACCAATCTCCATCGCTTAAACTTCCGGTGAAATTACCTGCTGTTTCGCTTATCTTGAAGTATGATGAAACGCTTCCGGTAGAATTCAAATACAAAACCCATACTGCTCCCTTGTCTGTACCGCCATCATCGCCAAGGATGGTACCTACAAGCAAATCTCCTATCCCATTTCCATCCAAGTCTCCAGCAGCAGAAATGCCAAATCCAAATCCATCACTATTGTTAAGTATTCCTGTAAATCCGCCTTGTGTACTACTTATCTTTTGATAGCCTTGTACTGTTCCATTTATATTCATAAATAATACCCAAACGGCACCTCTGTCTGTACCGCCATCATCATCACTTCGAGCACCTACAGCCAGATCAGGGATATTATCTCCATTAATATCACCAAGTGAGGCCACCCCCATGCCAAAACTGTCGCTATTATCTAGTAAGCCAGAAAATCCACCTTGCGTATTACTAATTTTTTGTTGTGATTTTACCGTTCCGTTTGCATTTAAAAATAGAACCCACACAGCTCCTTTATCCGTGCCTCCATCATCATCGTAATTGGCGCCTACTACAATATCGATGATGCTATCTCCATCTAAGTCTCCTAATAAGCTAATGCAGCGACCGAATTCATCTCCATTGGCCAGACCACCACTAAAATTTCCTTGTGTAGAACTGATTTTTTGATAAGATTTAACTGTACCATCCGTATTTAAAAACAAAATCCAAATAGCTCCCCTACGTGTACCCCCATCATTATCACGTCTGGCTCCGACAGCAATATCCGGTACACTATCCCCATCTAAGTCACCCAAAGGGGCTATTCCTGAACCAAATGTACAGGTTGAAGTGAATGTGCCAGTAAAGTTACCCTGAGTATCTGATATCTTTTGTTGAGATTTAACTGTTCCATCGGTATTCATAAATAGAATCCAAACGGCCCCATGCCAGGTACCACCATCTCCATCATATTGAGCTCCAACCGCTAAATCGTCAACACCGTCACCATCCAGGTCACCAATATTCGCAATGTCAGCACCGAAGATGTCTGAATCAACAAGTGTCCCTGTGAAATTACCTGATATATCACTGATTTTTTGGTGACTTTTAACTTGAGGGCAAGGAGGTGGAGGAGCAGCACAAGTGTCTTCTAAAAATAAGATCCAAACGGCCCCACGATCTGTTCCGCCGTCGTCGTCTCCAAATGCACCAACTGCGATGTCTGTGAAGCCATCACCGTCTAAATCACCAAGGGAAGTAAGGTTGTAGCTGAAGGCATCAGAGTCATCGAGAACACCATTGAAATTCCCCTGAGTATTGCTAATCTTCATATGAGCTATAACGTTGCCCGAATTATCCAGATACAATAGTCGTATTGCACCCCTGTTCGGACCACCATCATCATCATATAATGAACTTATTAATATGTCATCAACGCCATTTCCATCCAGATCGTTTATAGCGCTAATACCCGCACCAAAATTATCCCCGTTATTGAGTCCACCGGTATAACCTCCTTGGGTACTGCTAATCTTTTGATGCGTTTTTACTGTGCCATTTGTATCCAAAAATAGAATCCACACAGCTCCTCTGTCAGTTCCACCACCATCATCAAATGAAGCTCCTACAACAATGTCCGGAATGTTATCACCATTGACATCATTTATTAAAGCAACTTCAGTTCCAAAGTTATCGCCATTGCTCAATGCGCCAGTAAATGCCCCTTGAGTACTGCTAACTTTTTGATGTGAATTTACCGTACCATTTGCATTTAGAAATAACACCCATACGGCTCCTTTGTCAGTTCCTCCATCATCGTCCTTATCAGCACCAACCACCAAGTCAATAATATTGTCTCCATTTAAATCTCCAATGGAGGTAACTGAGCGACCGAATTGATCTCCATCATCCAAGATGCCTCCAAAGTTTCCAGCTAGATCGCTGATTTTCTGGTGAGATTTTACAGATCCGTTTGTGTCAAGAAATAGTATCCATATTGCTCCTCTGTCTGAACCTCCGTCATCATCACCTCTTGCGCCAACTGCAATGTCAAAAATTCCGTCGTTATTAAGATCTCCTAATGGCGCAATGGCAGTTCCAAAACGAGAGGCTAAACTGAATGTGCCGGTGAAATTTCCCTGAAGTTCGGATATCTTTTGCTGAGACTTAACCGTTCCGTTACTATTCATAAATAGGATCCAAACAGCACCGTTTGAGCTTCCACCATCATCGTCATATTGCGCCCCAACAGCTAAATCGTCAACACCATCACCGTCCAGGTCTCCAATATTCTCAATATCTGCTCCAAAAAGATCAGAATCGGCAAGTATTCCTGTAAAATTCCCTTTTGTAGAAGATATTTTTTGATGACTTTTTACCTGAATACAGGGCTGAGTAGGACTCGTTGGAGCAACATAACATATTTCAAGTTTTGGCCATTTTGTGGAGTCAGCATTGTCGCTTGATGCAAAGCGCATTCGCCTGTAATAGGATTCTGTTTGCAGCTTTATCATAAGCCCATGGCTCGTAGAAGGGTTATTAACCATGTCTTGCATCAAAGCCAATATGTCAGCAACATGATCCTGATACTTCGAGATGATTTGTGGTATAGCAACTTGATTAACGGTGGTAGTTGTAGGTTGGCTGCCCCAAGTCACCGTATTCTCATCCCAAGCGGAGGTGAGCCGTTGAATCATGCAGTCATTTGGTCCCGATAGATTTTCATTTCCTATAGAAGATGTTGGATCTGAGTAGAGTGATAGCTTGGCATTTAGGATCAAGGAATTAGCCGGGATTTGTGTGATGTCAAACTCGATAAGCTGCCGGTGCCAAACCTCATCACCTAAATTTGTCCATGCATGCATGTTAAGATATTCATAGGTACCATAGTTCATTCCATCGCTCACCCCCAATAGAGCACGGATCAGGGCGTCTTTACCTAAGATAGGCCCGGGTTGGAGGATTAAACAGATAGTATCATTACCCGAGCCAGGTTGAATAACATAGACAGTGGAGCTACCTGAGACTGCTCCTGCACAACCGTTATCGTTAACTGAAACAAGAGTATAGGTCGTTGTATCAGCGGGTGTAACCGTTATATAATAAGGTGTATTTGTGATATTGTTAACCGCGAAGTTACTGGTGCCATCAAAATATGTTATGCTCCAATTGGGGTTACCTGTAAGGTCCACCCTTAGGTTCGCCGAAAATCCGGCAGGTATTGTCATCGTTCCAGAAATTACTGCCGTAGGAACGGCTACACTGACGTAAGCAGTTCTGGTTATGGTATCGCTTCCATCAATATTCGTTGCAATTAGTGTGACGTCGTAAGTGCCTGCACTGCCATAGATTATATATGGATTTTGAAGATTTGAACTTGATGGAAAGCCACCTGGGAAACTCCATTGCCAAGATGTAGGATTGTTATTGGTCAAGTCAGTGAACTGCACTGTGTCTCCAGGGCATATCAGTACATAATTGGATGTAAAATCTGCATTAATAGCTTTTAGGCAAAGCAACGCCTCCTTTGCATTTATTCGCCCGGCCCCTATTTGTCCTGTGTATGCCGGATTTTGAGCATCTATGTTGTCACAAGAGCTTTTCAAACAATCTTCAAGCTCATCTGGCGTAAGACTTGGGTCCCAGCTTAACATCAGAGCAGCTAAGCTGGAAACCAGCGGGCAAGCCATAGATGTACCACTCATGGAGCCATAGGAACTACTGGACCCTGCAAGAGAACTCCATATTGACTGCCCAGGTGCCATTACATCGATTGTGGAACCATAATTTGAGAAAGATGCCTTTTGATCACTACTATTTGTAGCGCCAACGCTGATAATATAGTTGTAGGCGGCTGGGTACATGGGTATGGTTGTGTTGCTGTTGCCTGCAGCTGCAATTAAAACGATACCTTGGTTATGTGCCAGATCAAATAAATTCTGGTAAGTCTGTGAAAAACTGCCGCCTCCCCAGGACATACTGATGATATTAGCTCCTGCGGCTATGGCATATTCTACTCCCTGAAATGCGCCATATAGCAAAGAATTGGCATCAGCTCCAATTTTAACCGCCATCAGACTTACATTGAATCCAACCGATGCAATACCAATGTTATTATCAGTTTTCGCTGCAGCAATTCCAGCGCAATGGGTGCCGTGCGTAAAATAGGAGTTCGTCGGATTTAAAGGGTTCGGGTCGTTGTCATTGTCTGCGGCATCCCACCCATTTATATCATCTATGTAGCCATTGGGCTCATCATCAATACCATTTCCAGGAATTTCTAGGGGATTTACCCATATAGATGGGGCCAAATCTTCATGTGAAAGCAGAATGGCGTCATCCACCATGGCAATTACAATATTTGTATTGCCAGTAGTAATATCCCATGCCTCTTCAGCCAATACTTTAGCAATATGCCACTGATTGGGATGAATATCATTTGGTGTATAGAAGAACTTGTACCCAGGTACTTTTTCCGCGTACTCTATAAAAGGCAGTTGGGATAGATCATAAATGAGCTCTTGTGTTATATCGTAATCAGTAAATTTTATCAAATACGTCCTTGATAACTTGGGATCATCAAGCTTGGAAGCTCTCGATATGCTGGTTATCTGAAAGTTTAGAATTATTTCACTTAAGACGAGAGGATAAGATCCTTCTTCACCAGAATAAAGTAAGTTCTCGGTATTACTGTCATTTACCTTAACAAATAGTTGTCCTGAGATATATTCTTCGCTCGAGCTAGCAATTGAATAGTTGCAAACCAGCAGTAATATCGTCGTTAGAAACAATACACAAGCTTGGGATGATGTAACAAATAATTTTCTCAAGGAATTCATGAAAGTGGCCGTTGTATGTTACAATATACGAAAATGCAACGAGACGGTTCTCGCGTGCTGCCCATTGAACGCGAAATATTCGTGTATGTATATTCAGATTGCCTTCAGACTTAGGTCTAAACTACCGGCACTATGGGTTAGTGCTCCCACTGAGATAAAATCTACGCGTGTTTCCGCGTAGTCTCTTAAGTTCTCAAGAGTAATTCCTCCAGTAGCTTCCGTTTCAATTTTACCGCTTATCTGGTCTACTGCATCTTTCATTAATTGAGGGGTCATATTATCCAGCATAATTCTATTCACACCTGCTGCTGAGAGAATTGTTTTCACATCTTGTAAATTTCGGGCCTCAATAGCAATAGGTAAATTCAGTTTGTTTGAGATGAGATAAGATTGTGCTGATTCAATTGCCTCTTTTATACCTTTAGAAAAGTCGATGTGGTTGTCTTTGATCATAATCATGTCAAAAAGTCCAAACCGATGATTTTCGCCACCGCCAATTTTTACCGCCCATTTTTCGATGGCTCTAAAGCCCGGAGTGGTCTTTCTGGTGTCGAGTAATTTGGTATTTAAATCAGCGATTGAAGAGACCATTTTTCTGGTCAGGGTTGCGATGCCACTCATTCGTTGCATGCAATTTAATACCAAGCGTTCTCCTTTCAGGATAGCTTGAGCGGATCCCTTCACTTCAAATACAATATCGCCTGATTTAACCGCCGAGCCGTCTGCGATAAATTCTTCTAATACTAATGTTTTATCAATTACGCTAAAGATGCTTTTTGCCAGCTCAACACCGGCTATTACACCACGACCCTTTACCAGTAGATGTGCTTTTCCACGGGCGTCTGTGGGTATGCAGGCCAGGGAAGTATGATCTCCGCTACCAATATCCTCTTCAAGAGCATTGGTGATGAAATCTTCAATTGACATCTTTAAATATTAGCGAAATAATAAAATGGAAATTATACAATCTTTCAGTCCTTATCTTCCTCATTCAGACTGAATTCATGGATATAATAGACGTCTGAAGTTTTTTTCATGTAATAATACAACCTGAATATTCCTTTATCAGTTTTGAGGTTGCCGATTGTATATTTTGC
This sequence comes from Bacteroidota bacterium, assembly GCA_002401055.1. Lineage (GTDB taxonomy): Bacteria > Bacteroidota > Bacteroidia > NORP154 > NORP154 > NORP154. The sequence goes on along the minus strand of NVRZ01000010.1, from coordinate 3,676 downwards.
CCCGTCCTTTGATGAACCCTGATGCAAGGTGCTAAAGGATATCGTTTTATACATGGAAAAGAATTCTTTCATGATCAACTCCGCCTGCGTTTTGCTATATACGCCTTCACTACCAGGAATATTGAGGTCGATATTCTTACTAAAATGTTTTGCGAGCTCCTTAGCATTGCCTGCTCTTATTGCCAAAGCAATTTTCTCATTATTATCCCTTGTCTGCGCACGGGCAGAAGGGATAAAGAAGAGAAAACAAAAAAAACTTATTATCGCTATCGTTTTCATAATGCCTTCACCATTCTCAAAAATTGAGCCAGAGTTATCAGATAATTGGCAATACAAATTTATGTAAATACTTTTGACCGTGGATCATTGTTCTGGCAATTTTCTAGTCCAGTTGCACCTTTAATAATTCGCAATATTCCTTCAAGCAAACGTCCCAATCTCTCATAAAATTGATGCCCAGGTCATTCAATTTTTGATTTATAAGTATTTCTGAGTAGGGTCGTGGTGCAAAATATTCTTCCTTAAAGTGATCTGAGTTCACTTTTGTTACCTTGATCTTACCGGTTAATCCGAGATATTCTATCATTTTAATAGCCACATCATACCTGCTGCCAGATCCGGAGCACACCTGATTGTAAAGCCCATACTTATTAGACTCTATAACCTTGATTATTCCTTTTGCAAAGTCACCGGTGTAAGTTGGGGTGCCTAATTTGTCATTCACAACAAACAATTCGGTTTTACCCGCTAAAAGTTGATCGAGTATTTTCTTTACAAACTTCTTGTCCTTATCCTCACCGCCCATCATCCATCCGGCGCGAAATATGAAGTATTCAGTATTATGTTTCTGAATAAAAACCTCCCCATGATATTTTGATCTGGAATATTCATTTATAGGAACGGCTAGATCATCATCAACGTAGGATTCCTGCTTTCCGTCAAACACTCCTGCGGTGGAGATGTAGATGTAAAGTGCACCGTATTCTTTTGCCAGTGTCGCCAGGTTTTCGGCGCCTAGTGCATTCGTATTCCATGCGTCTTTCTTATTCTCTTCACAATATTCTAAATCCGTGTGGGCTGCCAAATTAACAATGATATCTGGTCTCAATGATTCCACCCACAACCTGCATTCTGTTGCATTTCTTACATCGAGATATTCTAGCCAGGGCTCATTGAGATCAATGTCGCTTGCTACCACTTTTTCGTAATTCTCGTTAAACGATTTGTATACGTCTTGACCAAGCATTCCACCGCAACCTGTAATTAATACTGTCTCCTGTTTCATGCTTTCACAAATTTATTATCTAGGATTTCTTTTTAGCGATTATACAGAGCATTTCACCGTTGCCCACCAGATTGAGAATGGAGCTGGTCAAATCTCTCAGCAATGACACTAAATTAAAGGATTTATCGCTGTAAGTTTTATGTCCTCGTTCTCTCCCAGACAAAGTTGTAACAACCAGTGTTTCATAATTGCATCTGTTCAATAAAAACATTAGTGATTTCTTGTTGTATCCAAACTTATGGTATGGAGGATGTAGAGGGCTAAGTCTGCTAGACCAATTCAGCCCTTTTAATCTAAAAAACAGATCAATTACTCTAAGAAAGTAAGAGTTAACATTGGGCACTTCGATGAATAATATTCCGTCTGGTTTGAGGTAATTGGAAATAGCAAGTAGCTGCGCGGCGGGAGAGTGCATATGTTCAAGTACATGGTGTAACGTAATTACGTCAAAGTCAAAGCGAGGAATGGTTTTAATTTCATCAATGTATCCTTGAACAGTGCTGACCTTATAAGTTTGTTCTGCATATTCACAAAAAGCTTGTGAAGGTTCAATACCAGAAGCTGACCATCCTGCCTTAATTGCTACGTTAAGAAATTCGCCCTTTCCAGAGCCAACATCGAGTAGGTTACCTGATTTTTTGAATTTTGAAATTAATTTAAGACGCTTTGAATACAATTTGCTTGCATCGCCGTCATTAACTGCATGATAATTGTCAGGATTGTTATAGTATTCCCTTTCAAATTGTTCTACTCCCTTTATCTCCGGGTTAATATAAACAAAGTCGCAATTGCGACAACGCACTACGTTGGTGGTAATGTGCGGTTCCCCACTTGGATCTGCACCGGTATATTCTCTTGTGCCACGTACACCCAACATCTTAAAATTGTTTTCGCCGCACAGTAGGCAATTGGCACTAACTTTAATCCAGGACATATTGATGGGATGTGCTAAATGTTGCTATAAATTTCATCATAGGCTTCAATTGCTTTATCCATTGAAAAGTACTCGTTTGCAACTTTGCCACAGCGTTCACTAAGTCCTTGCCTGTCATCGCTAATTAGTTTCAGAACCGTGTCAATCGCTGTTTTATATTCCTCTATTGACTTATTTCTGACAATGTATCCAATTTTATTTTCTTCAAGCAGAGTATCAATGTCTCCGATTGAACGTCCGGTAATTATTGGCAATCCAGCCGCCAGCATTTCTCCCATTTTAGTTGGTGATGAAGCTTTTTTGGCATAGGTAGGAGGAATGAAGAAGAAACCAATATCCTGGTTAATCAATGCGTCTTTTATTTTATTATGCGGTAATGAATCAATTGTGAACCTAGATTGCTCCATATTCTCACGCATTATAAATTCATGCAATTTGTCGGCACCTTGATTTACGATGAGCGTAAAATGAGAATTTGGACAATGGAAATAAACGGCTTTGATAAATAATTGAATGTCGTTAATTGAATGCCATGGCCCAATCGATCCAATATAGATCAGGTTAATTTTATTTTCAGCGACTCTTTCTGAATTAATTTTTCGTGCGTGATTATATTTTTCTAAGTTGCAACAGGTAGAAATATGATGAAATTTTGAATTGTGTGAATCTTCGACATAGCTCCAGGTTCTCATTTCCGTAATTGCATTCTGAGTTAAAGAGATGATGGCATCGGATTTTAGAATAAATTTCTTTTCCAATTTTTTAAACAATCGATAAAGAATGGGATTGTTGATCATACCGGTCTCCTTCCTTTCATCTGCCCAAAAGCCCCTCATGTCAAAAATGAACTTTGTGCCCATCGTGTTTTTGAAATACAGGCCGAGTATTGATGATATGTAGCTTCTGCAATGAATCATTTCTACTCCTTGTTCACGGATATATGTTTTCATAAAGAAGGCCGCTGTTATCAAATTAATCACCGTAGAGATCAAAAGCAATCCTCGTTTGTACGGAAATGGATACCAATTAATATCATATTCCTTCAGTAGGCGGACATATCTCGGGGTGTACTTGCCTTCCTTGACCTGCTGGCCGTCCTTGAAGACCACCTCTTCCTCTGTGGGAACCAAGACCTCGTTGATGCGGTCTTGCATGTCCAGACTCTGAATACGCAGGCGGAGGTTCTTCTCCACCAGGTCTTCTTGTCCGGAGTAGGTGTGGACGATATACCAGCGGGGGCCTTGGGTCTCTTCTGTATCCAATGGATTAATTGTAGTCATGATGCATTATCCGATGCTGGGACAAACAGAAATGAGCAACACCGGCCGGCGCCCCTCATTCCCGTTGATATCAGTCTATTTAGACCGCACCCCGGGTTACATCTCTTTAGCGGAAGATGATTCGGGAGAACGTTTCGGCGAAAACCCGGTCAAGTCCGCCCAAGAAGAATCCGGCGG
>NVRZ01000009.1 GCA_002401055.1 Bacteroidota bacterium | reverse complement strand
TAATTAAACGCTCCCACATCAGTTGCTATTTCAAAGATGTCAACCTTATCATAGTTCCTTTTGCTAATGGCATTGCTACCAGCAAGAGACTTCATCTTCAGGTTAAATTCCTGCATTTTATTGGTGTTTTTTAGGCTAACCAGAAATAAGTAATCATAATTATGAACTCCTGTTAGATGCAACGAAATGAAGGTAGCCTGGCCTTTAACTAATTGTGCCAACTCTCCTTCCCTAGAAAACAAGGAATCTAGGTAGGAGGTACGTTCGTTGATTTGAGTGACAATTTCTATACCAGTCAGTTTGTTCCAGAATACAGAAACTGCTTTCAATTCACTCCATGCGCCAGGGAAGTCATCACTTTCAATAATTATTGCAGCATCTGAGGGAATGGCAATGATAGCCTTGCTAACAGGGGTGTTAATTTTGGTGAATAGAAGATATCCTCCTATGCCGCCCGCTATAACGAGTGCGATCAATAATAGAACGAATAGCTTTCTAAGCATTAGGCTGCGGAATAGGCCACAAAATTAACACTTGCTCCCAGATCACGAGGCAAATAATGAAAATTATGTTGGAAGTAACCTGAAAGTTTTTCGATGCAATTCGCAAGCTCCATATTCAGAAATCGCCTTGCGGTGTTTTTTTGTTGGGTATCCCTTATTGTTTCTCCAGCCGTACATAGGGAAATCAGAATCTAACTTTAACATAAAGTCATCTCGATGCGTTTTGGCAAGAACAGAAGCAGCTGCAATCGACATATAAATACCGTCACCTCGTATAATGCATTCATGTGGGATGCCCTCAAACTTATAAAACCGATTTCCGTCTATGAGCAAAAACTCTGGCTTAACTCTGAGAGATTCAATGGCTTTGTGCATACTAAAAATGGATGCTTTTAAAATGTTTACCTCGTCAATTTCATGATTGGTCATCTGGGCTACAGACCATGCAACAGCTTCTTTTTCGATGATTAGCCTAAGCAAATCCCGTTTCTTTTCAGTAAGTTGTTTTGAATCGTTGAGCAGAGGATGGCTAAATTTTGGAGGAAGAATTACTGATGCGGCAAATACTGGTCCCGCCAAACACCCTCGTCCGGCCTCATCGCATCCGGCTTCAAGGAGGTGTTTACTATGGTACAGTTTTAGCATTTAGCGGCAACTTCTTACAATTGAATCCCACAACTTGTCAGCAGTTGCATTCCAGGAGAAGTCCTTTGCACGTAATAGCCCCTTTTTGCGTAGTTCTTTTCTCCGTTCTTCTGAGTTGGCGATCTCGGTCATGGCTTCAGAAATTGACTGTATTGAATTGGGATCAATAAGCAGAGCTGCTCCACCAGCAATTTCGGGCATGCTGGTGCTGTTGGATGTAATTACGGGTGTGCCACATCTCATTGCCTCAATTATTGGAATGCCAAAGCCTTCAAAGAAAGACACATAGGTTAATGCCAATGCTGCCGGTATGAGCTGCTTCAACTCATCTGGTGAGGTGTGTCCTTTAAATATAACGGATTCTTTATGTTCCATCTCTTCATAGGCTTTTCTGATTTCGCTGGTCCACCATTTTTTTTCTCCGATTATCATCAGTTTTATATTGCTCGGATTGCCGCGTTTGAATAAGTCGAAGGCAGAGAATAGATTGGCAATATTCTTTCGTGGCAACAGTGACCCGACAAATAGAAAATAAGGAGCTCCATTAGAGTACTGAAGTCGGGATTTTGTAATTCCTTCTACATCAATTGGCTGATAAATTTCGTTGGCACCATTGTAAACTACGTCTATTAAATCAGGCCCAATTCCATATGTATTCACGATATCCTGTTTTGAAAATTCAGAAACGGTTGCGATTCTCGAAGCTTTGCGGGCAAATTTTGGAAAATAGTATTTGTAGTACTTGCGCACCAAAAATGGAAGCTGCTCCGGATAGTGTTCAAAGTTCAGATCATGGATTACCGGCAAAGAGGGCGTATTTGTTGAAAGGGACAAATATCCATCAGGGGATAGAAACAGATCGGGCTTGATATTGTTCAAGACTTTGGGAATGGATTTCTCGAACCACAAATAGAACAGGAAAGGATGCCTTGCCTGGGGCTGAATAACGATTGGCGTTACATTTGAGCCAAAAACGAATGACTCATCGTAGGGCCGATCAAATAAAAAGTGAAATTGATGTTCAGAATGAGAAGCTGTAATTCTCTTGAGTGTTTCGTAAGCGAACCATCCAATTCCCTCTAACTTATTTTTTATGAGAAGGCGGGTATTAACAGCTATTTTCAAGGGGTAATGTGTGGGTATTAGATCAATAAAACGAAAGTAGTTATTTAAGTGGAATTGCTGATTAGTAGAGAGATTGTTGCCAGAATCTCTACGAAATACGAAAAAACCTGCTTGACGCAGGGTATACGAAACTACGAAAGAGGCGCTTGAATAAATTTATCTCCCTTCTATTCTAATTTTCTAGAATCGCCTTTCGTTATGACCTTACACCTGTAAGGACAGGTTCGTATTTCGTAGGCAACTGAGCGGTAGATTTAATTGATCCGTGATACTTATTCTCACTACTTTTACCAAGCAATAGATGGCTTAAAATGAGGATCTCGTATAACTGGTTAAAAGAGTATATAGACATAGATTTAGACGCAAGCAAGCTGTCTGAGCTGTTGACTGATTGCGGATTGGAAGTCGAAGGAATTGAGGAATCTGGAGCGGTTAAAGGAGAACTTGAAGGACTGATAGTGGGTGAAATCAAGTCTGTTATAAAGCACAGCAACGCAGATAAGTTAAATGTAACTACCGTTGATGTTGGGGCGGGCAAGGATTTGACAATTGTATGCGGTGCGCCCAATGTTAAGGAGGGCCAAAAGGTCGTTGTGGCGAGGCCAGGTGTTACTATTTACCCGATCAAAGGAGAGCATTTTGAGATAAAGAACGCCAATATTCGTGGCCAGGATTCTGAGGGGATGATTTGCGCCGAGGATGAAATTGGTTTGGGGCATGAGCACGATGGAATTATAGAATTGGATGCATTATGTTCTGTTGGAGATGACGTGAAGGACTACTTCAGCATAGAGGCTGACACCATCTTCGATATCGGCCTCACGCCAAACAGAATTGATGCGGCCTCACATATTGGAGTGGCGCGCGATATAAAGGCGGTTCTTGAAGCGCGCAAGGATGAGCAAATTGTGGTCAAAATTCCAAGCGTTGAACACTTCAAGGTGGATAACAAAAGCTCGGCAATAAAGGTAGAGGTTGAAGATTCTAAAGCGTGCCCAAGGTATTCCGGAGTTTCCATTTCTGGAATCAAGGTGGGGAAATCTCCCGAGTGGATGCGAAACAGGCTTAAGTCAATTGGCTTGTCCTCGATTAATAATGTTGTAGATATCACCAATTACGTTCTTCACGAGCTGGGCCAGCCTCTTCACGCTTTTGATGCAGATAAAATTTCAGGCGGAAAGGTCATTATCAAAAAATTAAAAGAGGGAACGAAGTTCACCACGCTGGATGAGGTGGAGAGGACATTGTCTGATTCGGACCTGATGATCTGCGATGAAAAGGGCGGTATGTGCATTGCGGGTGTCTTCGGCGGAGCTAGCTCTGGTGTTAGCGAGACTACAAAAAACATTTTTCTGGAAAGCGCCTACTTTGATCCGATCACCATCAGAAAGGCCGCAAAGCGCCATGAGCTAAATACAGATGCTTCCTTTCGTTTTGAACGAGGAGTTGACCCCAATATGACCATCACAGCGTTGAAGAGGGCTGCAATTTTAATAAAAGAGTTTGCCGGCGGCGAGATCTCATCTGAAGTCATAGACACATATCCAGATAGGATAAGATATTTTAAAGTAGATTTTAGTTATTCTAACTGTGCAAAACTGATAGGCAAGGAGATAGATCAAGATTTAATAAAACGGATTTTAACGTCGTTGGAGATTGAGGTGGAGGATGAATTAGGGGATAAACTGAAGTTGTCAGTTCCTCCATACAGAGCAGATGTGACCAGGGAGGCAGATATTATTGAAGAGGTGCTGAGGATTTACGGCTATAATAATGTTGAAGATTCTACCTCCATGAATTATGGAGTGAGTGGCAAGAGGGTTGTACCTGATAAATCTCAGGAAATTATCTCTGAGCTACTTAGCGGAAGCGGATTTAACGAAATTATGTTGAATTCCATATCACATTCTTCGTACTACACTACGAAGGATGAAGTTGCGATACTAAACCCCCTGAATGCGGACCTGGATGTGTTGCGAAGCAACCTTTTGTATGGTGCTTTAGAAGTGGTTGAGAGGAACCAAAACCACCAGCGGCCCGACCTCAAGTTATACGAGTTTGGAAAGTCTTATGAAAAAAGGGCAGAAGAGAACGGTGAATCTGGACAGTATTATGAAAGGCAGTTGTTAGGGATTACACTTTCGGGGAGAATGAGCGGCGAGAGCTGGGATGGTGCTGAGGAAAAAGCCAACTATTTTGCGCTAAAGGGAGCTGTGATGGGGGTTTTTGATAGGCTGGGAATTAGTAAACCGGGAATAGTGGAGGAGAACCATGATGCCCATACCTTGCAAGGACAAAGCTTTTCGATTGTAAGAAAACACGTTGCAACCCTCGGTGCAGTGAGAAAATCGGTGCTTAAGAAATTTGGCATAAAAAGCCCGGTATATTATGCAGAAATTAACTGGGATCAAGTACTGGTTTTGCTAAATGTGAACAAGATAAGGCATAAAGCGCTGGCTAGGTTTCCAGAAGTACGAAGGGACCTTGCGCTGTTAATCGACAAGAGCGCCCGGTATGACTCGCTGAGGGCTGTTGCGGTAAAAACAGAGAAGAAGATTCTGAAGTCCGTGAATATCTTTGATGTTTATGAAGGTGACAAAATAGGAGCGGACAAGAAATCATACGCGCTCAGCTTTATTTTTCAGGATGAATCAAGGACCTTGACAGACAATGAGGTAGATGCCATTATGGAGAACCTGAAAAGCGCCTACCAATCGGAGTTTGGAGCTGAGATAAGGTAAATTACCTCATGGGTTCTCTCAAAATCCAACGTTTATCTTCAATATCAGGAATTATTGGCACTTCCATTATTCTCATTTGTTCATTAATTGCTGCTCTTGATTTTGAGGAAAATCCCGGGGAATCCTATTCGATACTTAATCACTTTATTTCCGAATTGGGCCATACACAAAGAAGCGAGTTGCACTGGGTATTTAACGGCGGACTCATAGTTGGAGGAGCGTTTCTGATTGTGTTTTCACAGGGCATTTCTCTGGGCTTCACGGGGCTCATTCGGAATTTGATTAGCGTGACGGCATTTATTGCGGCATTTTCTTGTTCACTGGTTGGTTTTTTCCCTGTGGATGATTTTGACAGTCATGTAAGGGTGGCATTGTCCTTTTTTGGGATGGGCCTTTTCACCATCGCCATGGTAACGCTTCTTACATTGTTGGGTCGTACGCCTGATTTGCCCAATCTATCTGTTGTCCCAGGTATCATTACTGTGCTCGCCTTCAGCGCCTTTCTACTCTCTCCCAGCGATCAATTCATAGAATGGATAAACAACCCCGATGATTTTATCCGGCCAACCATTTGGCACAAGACCATCCTGGAATGGATAAGTTTTTTCAGTATGATATCCTGGATTATGATCGTTTCGGTAATGCAGTTGGGCCGGATTATTCGGTCAGAAAATTAATTAATAGTTTATTAAACTGTTTTGGGTTTTCAATGTTTGGCATGTGCTTGGTTTTGGGAATCACTTCCAAGCGACAATCATTCATGTGATTTTGTAACAATTGAGCAACAGATACTGGAATAATATCGTCATCGCTGCCCCAAATAAGAAGAGTTGGGAAGGAAAACTTGTAATTCGCCTCAGACAAGAGCCCAACATTATTCATTGAATAAATGAGCAGCTGCTTAATATGGGCCAAGTTCGGCTTGTAGATTTGGTTGTAGAATTCCTTGAATAAGAATACTGGAATTTTTGGCGGTTTATAATAGGCAACGGATAACAATTTCTTCAGCCCCCTATGATGCTCAGGCACAAATAACTCAATGAAATTGGAAACATTATAATTGGCATTTATCTCGTCGACGTGTTGTTGATTGAAAAACTTTACTGGCGTATCGAACAGCACCAACTTGTTGATTTGATCAGGTATTCTTCTAGCCAGCTCGGCAGAGACTACCCCTCCGTATGACACACCGCACAGGGTAAATTTGCCAATTGATAAGTCTTTTAACAGGGAAAGCATCATATCAACCTGATTCTCAAGAGCGTAGTGATCGCCATTAATCGGATGACTCTTGCCGAAATACAATAAGTTTGGAACAATAACGCGATAATGTTCTTCGAGCATTTTCACTTGATGGTACCATTGAAACCTTGCAGCCGCACCAAAGCCGCTTACCAGTACGATAACTGGTTTATCACCTTCGCTGTCCCAATAGTGAATGCGGTAATTATTGACGTCTCTTATCTTGGAAACCAGATTCGCCTTTTCAAATTTATTGGTAACTACCCTGTCTGCAATTTTGAAGGTATTGCAGGAGGAAATGAGAAGAAGCAGGAAAGTGTGAGGGAGAAATCTATGTAGCAATTGTATTAGATTATGTGGTAATACACTAAATGGCTAATTACTTGTTTCGCCCTTACTCAATGAACACAATAATATGTTGAGGGTCAGCAGTGAGACTTGGGATTTAAATCTGGGCGAGTGATTAACGCCAGATTACTCTATCACTACATTCTTGTGGATTATTTCTTTTTCAGTGCTCACTTGAAGATGATACATCCCTCTTCCAAATCCTTCAAGATTTAGTGATTCACGGTATGTCCCCACAATTCTTCCTAACTCCTTGTAGTACACGGTTTGCCCTAATACATTCAGCACAAGGACCTGAACAATATGTGGGTTCTCCACATTTATTTCCAACGTAAACAAACCTCTGTTGGGATTAGGGTAAACCACAATAATGATTGGATCATTTCTCTCAATAATTCCTGAACCAAAGCCAACATTTACGGTGGTCGTTATCGTGCACCCGCTGGCATCCGTTACAGTTACTGTGTAACTTCCTGTACATAAATCTGTAGCGATTGGTGTTGTTTGTCCTCCTGCGGCAATATCCCACTGATATGTATATGGAGTTTGTCCATTGCTAACAGTTACGGCGGCACTTCCATCACAACTTCCAAGGTCATTACCGACACTAGAATTTATTTGCATTTCTGGAGGCCCGATAATATCCACCTGTTCTATTGCAATGCAACCACTGGCATCAGTTATCGTAACCGTATAGATTCCGGCAGCTAAATCTGTTATAATAGACGAATTGTCACCTGTACTCCAGGCATATGTATAAGGAGAAGTACCTCCAGTGATACTCACAGAAGCCGCTCCGTTATTGCCTCCAAAGCAGGTCGGATCAGTAGCTATGATACTTGGTGTGCCGGCACCTGCATTACTCAGATTAGCCGTCGAAATATATGTACAGCCACTTGCATCAGTAACCGTAACAGTGTAGGATCCTGCAGCAAGACCGGTGGCGGTTGAAGTACTTTGATTACTAGCACTTGCATCCCATTGATAGGAGTAGGGTGAACTACCATTAAATGCTGAGGCGGTTACGCTTCCATCATTATTACCGCAACTTGGATCTGAGGTGGCGTAACTCACAGTCATAGATGCCGGCTCGGTAATAACTTGGCAGGTCGTACCGGAGCAGCCATTTGCATCCGATACAGTAACGCAATATGTACCAGCAGCTAGTCCCGTGATGGTAGCTGTATTGCCCCCGTTGTCCCAAGAATAAGTGTAGGGAGTTGTCCCACCGCTTCCGCTAGCCGTAGCGCTACCATTATTATCGCCGCTACAGCTCAAATTAATTCCGGTAGTTGTAGCGATTGGCGAATTTGAACTACTTAGAGTCACTGTTGAGGTGCCAGTACATCCATTATTATCGGTTACCGTAACAGTGTAAGAGCCGGAACTCAAGCCAGTTGTAATTGCACCTGACTGCCCGTTTGACCAGAGATATGTGTATGGAGTTGCACCTCCTGTGGCATTTGCGCTGGCCATCCCGTCAGCCGTTCCGCAAGATGGATCAACACTGGTTGTCGTTACATTGGGGCCGCCAGTTGAGATTAGCGTAAGCGATGCGGTGGCACTGCATCCACCATTGTCTGTAACGGTGACCGTGTAAGAGCCGGCAGCCAGCCCAATTGCTGTCTGCGTTGTTTGAGAATTCGACCACAGATAAGTATAAGGTGTAGCCCCTCCAGTTGCGTCAGCTGTAGCGGTACCATCACTATTTCCACATGAGGGCGCAGTACTGGTGGTGGTCACAGAAGGCCCACCTGAAGCAGGGTTGAGCGTTACTGATGTATTGGCCGCACATCCATTGTTGTCAATCACAAAAACATTGTAAGTGCCAGCAGACAAATTAGAAGCTGTAGCAGTTGTAGCTCCACTAGACCATTGGTAGGTATAAGGACCCGCACCTCCTGAAGAAGACGCCGTTGCAGAACCATCATTTCCCGCGCAAGAAGGGTCGTTGGTGGTGCTTGATATAGTAATTGTAGGGCAAGAAGAGCCGGGAGTACAACGAACCGCCCAGATACCCAAAGACTGATTATTGCCCCAGCTAAGGGTATCATCGAAGCGATACCAGGCATTGGTACTCCACTGTTCCCAGGCTGTTGCCGGAACGGATTCTCCATTGGCATTGTGCATGAGCGCAACTGTATCCTGCGGAGTTCCATTAGGATTGAATTGTATTCCTAAAAAGTAGTTGTTGCTGATATCGGGTGGCGTACTAAAATTAACCACCTCCTTAGTAGGGTATAGCGCAAGAGAAGTAATAGACAAAGTTTCTGATGCCAGAATCGCTCCTGGCGTACCGCTGGCTCCATCCCAAACCACTACATTAATGGTGGAGCTCCCGCTGCCACTATGAGCCTTGCCAAACCAGAGCTCTACGGCATCCAATGTATATCCTGTAATGCCAGCAAAGTAATCTCCTTTAGCAATATCATTGTAAAAATTGTGACCAGAAATATATCCCCAGCCACTTGAGCCACCCAGCGTCGGTGTATCTCCTGTACTAAAATTTGAGATCGTATCACATACAGAGCCACCACCACCAGCATTCAGTACATTGATATAACAAATCTTGGTTTCATTATCTGATCCAAAAGTATTGGTGCTTGTAAGTTCAACCTGGTAACACCCCACTGCACTGTAAGTTATGCCTGATGGGTTTTGAGCAGTAGATGAGGAAGGAACACCACCTGTAAATGTCCATAACCAGGAGGTCGGACCATTAGTAGAAAAGTCATTGAAATTCACACTTCCTCCTTCTAGAATCGAAGTTGAGCTAGCACCAAATTCCGCTGATGGAGCACCGCTGCTTACATCAATATAACAAGTTATTGTCTCAACATCTGAACCAAATGTATTGGTTGCGGTTAGGGTAACTTCAAAACACCCTATCGTGTTATAGGTGATATTGCTGGGATTTTGATCAGTTGAACTGTTAGGGCTTGCTCCTGTAAATGACCATGACCAGGCGGTGGGCGAATTCGTAGATTGGTCCGTAAAATTAATACTTGTGCCCGTTGTAACACTCGTTTGGCTGGCAAAAAACTGAGCAACGGGTGGCGAACCACTTGCGGTCACATCGATATAGCAAGTCTTGGTTTCTGAATCTGAGCCATTCGTATTTGTTGAGGTGAGTGTTACCTCATAACAGCCAGCTGTATTGTAGGCAATATTGGTCGGATTTTGGGATGTGGAGCTTGTTGGGCTTCCGCCGGTGAAGGACCAAGACCAAGAGGTTGGGGTATTGGTCGAAAGATCTGTAAAGTTGATGCTCGTGCCTGTACTGATATTGGTGGCGCTCGCAACAAAGTTTGCTACAGGAACCGGCCCCGTGCAAGGTGAAGTTCCGGGCGTAGGATCGTATGCACATATGGTAAATGACCCGGGTGTCTGGTTATTATAGTCGTAAATGCGCATCCACACGGTCTCACATGCGTCCAGGCAATCATAAGCATAGCCCATTGTTGCTAAGTTCCATCCTTGATAGTGATAACTGTCATATGTCACATTACCACAGCTTGATCCGCGGTACAATGCAATTACCAGCTGTGCATTTACATCAGTAGAATACGCCTCAACAGCAAGATGTCCCGTGCTGGGAACTACCGCTTTGTACCATAAATCCTGACCACTGTAGTAAGCTGGGTCAGCAGCTCCACAACTGTTTGTAGCATTAGCAAGATTCCCACTGGTGTTGATGCAGGTGCTGTTGACTGTTAGGGTTGTGGCACCGCAAACAGCATCATTAGATAAGGTACTGGTTGGAGTAAGGTCATATGCACAGACTGTAAATGGCCCAGGTGTTTGGTTGTTATAGTCGTAAATGCGCATCCATACGGTCTCCCCGGGAGTTAAGCAATCATATGCATATCCCATTGTTGCTAAGTTCCATCCTTGATAGTGATAACTGTCATATGTCACATTACCACAGCTTGATCCGCGGTACAATGCAATTACCAGCTGTGCATTT
>NVRZ01000008.1 GCA_002401055.1 Bacteroidota bacterium | reverse complement strand
TTCAAGGCAATTTCCGTTCCTGCATACTTTCCATAAAGTACCGCGTCACCAACTTTTACAGTAATTGGATCATCCTTGGTGCCTTTTCCAGCAGCAACAACTTTTCCTTTTTGAGGTTTCTCCTTTGCAGTGTCAGGAATAATTATTCCTCCCGCTGATTTCTCATCAGCAACATCTGGTTCTATGACAACTCTGTCTGCTAAAGGTTTGATTTTAATAGCCATTTCTATAAAGATTTATAATCCCACGATTAGGATCGGTTATTCACATTTAAATTCACATCACTATAGTCATAATTTATGCCAATACCATTTTGGCTTACTTTTAATGAAACAGAGTGACAAATTTTCATAATAACGTTAGATTCAATGAAATATGTTGATGATTTCTGACAGCCTGTCGCTCAGAAGAGTTCCTTGCTAGTTAGTAGGTGTAGGAATTTGTTGAGGGAGATTGGGTACATTCTGAATCGGATCAGGCATATTTTCAATTTGCTCAATAATCTCAGATTCTTGCACTTCTCCTTGGCTGGGTTTGTTAAAACTGGATGCAAGGCTAAGGCTCATGAGAATAATAGCAAGAGCCCATGTAGCCTTTTCCAAAAAATCAGCAGTTTTTCTCACGCCCATATATTGATTAGACGAGGAAAACTCTGCGGATAATCCACCACCTTTAGGATTTTGAATGAGTACAACTGCTACCAAAAGGAAGCAGGTAATAAGTATTAGTACAATGATAAAAGATCCCATTATTTATTAAAATTTCTTCGTGTTATTTCGCGTCCAGCTTCTTCTTCAGCGTTTTAATTCGGGCGGCAAAGCTATTGCTATTTTTTGGATTTTTCAAGCTAAGCAACTCATATGCCTTAATGGCCTTTTCATAGAAATTTTGGCTTTCATAAATCCTCGCCAGCGTTTCGGTCACAAATTCTTCATCGTCAATAATGCTTAATCGAGCCGTATCAATAGGCGAGAAAAAAGCCTCTTTCTCACCACCTTCCTTTTCAATATTACGCAATAAGGATGGAGCCTTGTCTATAAAGCTTGTAATCAATTCAATAGAACTTTGTTCGTCTGACACGCCCTGTTCACCTTGTGTTAATTTGGTCATCCACTGATTAAATGTGTGCTCACCTTTATAATCTGGTTCCTTCTTTTTCGTGCTCAGCTTCTTTGTCTGTTTTTCTGTTTTACGTGAAGTTTCTTTTACAGATTCCTGGTCAGATTGTACTTCCAGCTCAATAGAAGCGCTTACAGCTTCCTTAAGTATTTGCTGCTCAAGAGGGCTCACATCAAGTATTGTTACTCTAGCTTCTGAAGCAGATGTGTCTACTGCTTCAATCCTAGATCTTAGATCACTTTGCATGACCAATTCATATAACTTCTTCCTGCTATTGGCATATACTGCCGCAACTTTGAGCTGCGTGGAATAGTTTATATTCTTCTCATCATAAAGATTTTTCAAATACAGCAGGTGCGCAGTTTGGAAGTAAGGATATTGCGATATGAGGTCCTTCAATCCAGTGGTGCTGCTGGCATCCATCTTTGATGGGTCACTGAGGTAACAGATAAATTGATCCCGGTTCATGTTTTACCAGTTTATAACGGCCTTATTGAATATATCTACTACCAGTTGATTATTGATAGAGTTTATTAAATCATTTTCCACTGCCGACAGGTCCTGAGTGCTGTCATAATCTTCATACCTTGAAAATTGAGTTTGATAACTTTGCTTTTCGTCAACTGTGTTTGTAAAGTTAATACTTACTGTAACAGTTAGTCGGTTCAAGGCCGCAGTTTCATTACCCTGTATAGCAATTGGAGTTATAGCATATTTTGTAATAGAGCCTTCGAAATTAAAATCACCATCCTGCTCAACCAAAGTCAAGTTTGTCTCCGATAAAAAACGATCCTTAAGCGCCTCAGTAAGTAATTGACTTAAGGATGGTTGAACGAGCTGAGCGTTGTTTTGAATGTAGAGAATTGAAACAGTTTTAACCTCGGCAGGTATTGAAGCACCAGATAACGAGTATTTAATTGTACAGCCTGCTAGCGCGAGTAATAGAATGAAAATTGAGCAAATCGATTTTAGATTTTTAAACAACTGGTAAGGAATTATTTAATGTTGTACTCTTTGATTTTTCTATACAAAGTTCGCTCAGAAATACCCAACTCGTTGGCCGCATTTTTATTGCTTTTGTGTTTCACCAATGCTTTTTGAATTAACTCCACTTCCATGTCTTGCAGAGATAGAGATTCTTCAATTATTTCCGTGACCTCTTGCATTTCCTCTAAGTTGCTGCTGGACGTGGAAATGTCGGTATCAACTGGCGTGATTTGTTGAAATTCCTCAGGCATTACAACTTCCGCATGTTCGGAGTCGGAGGCTGTAATCATATCCTTTAATATTTCCTGGCCTTCTTGTGAAATAACGTTTGATCCTTTTCCACCTTTCAGCATTCCATAAACCAATTTCTTGAGCTCGGTCATGTCATTTTTCATATCGAATAGTATCTTGTAAAGGATCTCTCTATCTGATAGGTTTCCAGACTCAGCTGAGTTCTTGCTAAATAAAATGGGCAAATTACCACCTATATTTTCGGGAAGATATTTTGCCAATACCTCCTTGTTTACATTTCGGTTTTCTTCAATTACGGAGATTTGTTCGGCAATATTTTTTATTTGTCGGACATTGCCTGGCCATTTATATCCCGTCAAAATCTTTTGTGCTTCCTCGTTTAGTTTAATAGTCGGCATGCGATATTTGTCTGCGAAATCAGCCGCAAATTTTCGAAAAAAGAGATGGATGTCTTCCTTCCTGTCACGAAGTGGGGGTAAATTAATTGGTACGGTATTTAATCGGTAGTACAAGTCTTCCCTGAATTTTTCGCGACGTATTGCATCAGGAATATCTACGTTGGTTGCCGCAACTATGCGTACATCCGTCTTTTGAACTTTTGAAGAACCGACTTTAATATACTCGCCGGTTTCTAGCACCCTCAGCAAACGGACTTGAGTTTGTAGCGGAAGTTCAGCCACTTCATCCAAGAATATGGTTCCACCGTTAGCGACCTCAAAATATCCTTTTCTTGCTTCATGTGCACCTGTAAATGAACCTTTCTCATGACCAAAGAGCTCTGAGTCAATTGTTCCTTCAGGTATTGCCCCGCAGTTAACAGCAATGTACTCCCCATGTTTTCGAGCGCTGAGTAGATGAATAATTTGCGGGAAAACTTCTTTTCCAACTCCGCTCTCACCAGATACCAATACAGAAATATCTGTAGGCGCTACCTGCATCGCGGTGTCAATTGCACGATCAAGTAATGGGGAGGTTCCCAGTATTTCAAAACGCTGTTTTATTTGTTGAATCGTCATTTCTATATATGCTTATACTACTTCTCCAATCAGCGTTGCGGAAGTGCATTCTTGTATCTGAACGTCAACATATTCTCCTGGTTTCAGATCGCCTTTTGCAAATACCACAACATTATTCTGTGAATTACGCCCAAATAACTCCTCATTCGATTTCTTAGAGGTTCCTTCTATCAATACTCTGTAAACCTCTCCTACATGTCTCTTGTTAGCCTCATGAGAATGCTTTTGTTGCAATTCTATTATCTCGGATAGTCTTGCCTTTTTACTCTCTTCACTTACATTATCTGACATTTTTCTTTCCGCTTGAGTATTGGGTCTTTCAGAATATTTAAACATATAGGCAAAATCGTATTTAACCAGCTCCATTAGTGACAAGGTTTCTTTGTGGTTCTTGTCTGTTTCATCACAAAATCCAGTAATGAAGTCAGAGGATATGCCACATCCTGGAATAATGTTGCGAATTGATTCTATCCTGCTCAGATACCATTCTCTACTGTATCCTCTATTCATGTTCAGCAATACTTCCGAGCTACCTGATTGAACAGGTAAATGAATATAATCACAGATATTTTCGTGTTTTGCCATCATATGTAATACATCGTCCGTCATATCCTTGGGGTGAGAAGTTGAAAAACGCACCCTTAGGTCTTTGTTCACATTAGCTACCTTCTCCAATAATTGTGCAAAATTTATACTCTTCAACCGCTCATCTGGAGACAGATTTCGGAATTCTTTCTTTAGTCCACCCCCGTACCAGAGATAAGAGTCGACATTTTGTCCTAATAAAGTGACTTCTCTAAATCCATCCTTAAATAATTGTTCAGCTTCGTTAATAATAGTTTTAGGGTCTCTACTGCGCTCTCTACCTCGTGTAAACGGCACCACACAGAACGAGCA
Organism: Bacteroidota bacterium; assembly: GCA_002401055.1. Classification (GTDB taxonomy): domain Bacteria; phylum Bacteroidota; class Bacteroidia; order NORP154; family NORP154; genus NORP154. The sequence goes on along the minus strand of NVRZ01000008.1, from coordinate 7,859 downwards.
CATATTATCACAGCCTCTCATAATTGAAATGAAGGCGGTTACGCCGTTTTTACTTAGCCGAACAGGGCTGATATCGGCGTAAGTTTCCTCCTTAGAGAGAATTACGTTTACAGCCTTTCTACCATCTTCCACCTGGCTAAGTAAATTTGGCAAATCCCGATATGAATCAGGCCCAGCCACTATATCGACTAGCTTTTCTTCTTCTAATAATTTAGATTTAAGCCTTTCAGCCATACAGCCCAATACACCTACAATAAGACCAGGATTTTTCTTCTTAACAGCATTGTATTCTTTCAATCTGTTCCTGACCTTAGTTTCTGCATTTTCCCTGATGGAACAAGTGTTTACAAAGATCAATTCAGCTTCCTTATAGTTATCCGTAATTGAATACCCTTGATCCTTCATGATAGAGGCAACTATTTCGCTATCTGAAAAATTCATCTGACAACCGTAGCTTTCCAGATACATTTTCTTCCCTTCACCTTTCTTCTTATCAGGCGTCATGGCTTGGCCCTGAATTGCTTCATCCAGCACAATGTGATCATTCTCCATAGTTGCAACGTATAAAATTGGGTCGCAAAGGTATACATAAAAGAAATTCTGACAAAATGGCAGAATCTATGCTCTTTAAGGCCCATCAATCTTGGAAATATTCGTCGTTGTTTAACATGACTTTAAATAATAATTTGGAAAATAGAGCTTGATTTCATTTTCTTTGCAATCTTTATTTTTAGTAAGGCATTCGGTTTTCTAAGTAACTAACAGTGTCTTTAATAGAATAGGTTAATGTGTTAGGCTTTGATTCGGCTTGGCGCGAAATAATAACCTTATCAATTCTTTTACGTTAAAACGGCATTGCTTTTAATAAAATAGAATATGGAAAAGAACTTGGTTATCGTTGAGTCCCCTGCAAAGGCAAAAACCATAGAGGGATTTTTGGGTGAGGGATATGTGGTTAAGTCTAGTTTCGGTCATGTAAGGGATCTACTTACTAAGGAATTATCTGTGGATACCGAAAACAATTTTGTTCCGAAATATGAAATACCTGCTGACAAGAAAAAAGTAATTGATGAATTAAGAAAGTATGCGGATCACGCCGAAACCGTTTGGCTAGCCACTGACGAGGACCGTGAGGGAGAAGCCATTTCCTGGCATTTGCAGGAAGCGTTGAATTTGGATGAAAGCAAGGTTAAGCGTATTGTTTTTCATGAAATTACCAAAACGGCTATTTTAAAGGCAATTGAAAACCCGCGAGCAATTGACAAGAACTTGGTTGATGCTCAGCAGGCCAGGCGCATACTTGATAGGTTGGTAGGTTACGAGCTTTCTCCAATCCTTTGGAAAAAAGTGAAGCCGTCTCTTTCGGCTGGCCGTGTGCAGTCTGTAGCTGTACGATTAATAGTTGAAAGGGAGCGAGAAATCAACAAGTTTCAAAATGAATCTTTTTATAAAGTTGTTGCTGAATTTGCGGTTCCTGATGGGGAGAGAATAACAGCGATGCGAGCGAATTTGTCAGAAAGATTTAAAACAGAATCTGAGGCTCACGAATTTTTGACCAAATGCCAGGGAGCGTCGTTTAACATTAAAAATTTAGAGGTAAAGCCTTCAAAAAAGTCCCCGTCGGCTCCATTTACCACCTCAACGCTGCAGCAAGAAGCCAGCAGGAAATTGGGGTATTCTGTGGCCCAAACCATGGTGGTTGCCCAGAAATTATATGAAGCTGGAAAGATCACTTACATGAGAACTGACTCAGTAAACTTGTCGGATACCGCCTCTGAAGCAGCGAGGAACGAAATCCAAAGCTCTTATGGTGACCAGTATGTAAACATTCAGAAATATCAAACTAAATCAAAGGGCGCGCAGGAGGCACACGAGGCCATTCGGCCTACCTATTTGGATCAGCATTCAGCTGGAGGGGATAATTCTGAACAGCGACTTTATGAACTGATTTGGAAGAGAACAATATCTTCACAAATGAGTGATGCGCAGCTGGAAAAAACAGTGGTTACCATTGATGTTTCAACCGCTGAGGAGAACTTTGTTGCGAACGGCGAAGTGATCAAATTTGACGGTTTCCTTAAAGTCTATTTAGAGTCAACAGATGAGAATATTTCAGAAAGCACTGGCAATAACGCGAAAGCGGAAAAGCCTCTTCTCCCTCCGGTAACTTTGAATCAAGTCCTGAATCTAACTGAAATTACAGCAACTGAGCGCTTTACCAAGCATCCGGCTAGATATACGGAAGCCAGCCTCGTCCGTAAGCTTGAGGAACTTGGAATAGGTCGACCGTCTACTTTCGCGCCAACTATTTCCACCATTCAAAAAAGGCAATATGTTATTAAGGAAGATCGGGACGGTGATGAGAGGGATTACAAATTATTACAATTGAGAAATGGTGTAATAGAAACCGTTGTTAGGCAGGAAATTACGGGCGCGGAGCGAGCAAAATTGTTCCCGTCAGACATTGGTTTGGTGGTAAATGATTTCTTGGTTGAGCATTTTGAAACCATAATGGACTACAACTTCACTGCCAACGTCGAACTGGAATTTGACGCAATTGCTCAGGGACAAAAGCAGTGGAATCAAATGATCGATGAATTCTATGGTCCTTTTCACAAGACGGTAAAGATTACGGAAGAAACTTCTGAAAAAGCGTCGGGCGAAAGAATGTTAGGTGAAGACCCTGAAACTGGGAAGCCAGTACTGACAAGAATCGGACGGTACGGGCCTATAATACAAATTGGAGCGCGTGATGATGAGGAGAAGCCGAGATTTGCGAGCCTTCGAAAAAATCAATCTATTGAGTCTATCACTTTTGAGGAAGCTATGGATTTGTTCAAATTGCCAAGAACAGTTGGGACTTATGAAGACCAAGAGATTATTGCGGCAATTGGACGATTTGGACCGTATGTAAGGCATGATGGTAAATTTTATTCAATAAAAGAGGATGATCCCATGGAAATTGGTGAGGCAAGATCTATTGAGGTTATTGAAGCTAAGCGAAAAGCAGATCGTGAGCGGATAGTTAAAACTTTCGATGAAAATGAGGAAGTTCAGGTATTAAAAGGTCGATATGGTATTTATATTTCGATAGGAAAGAATAACTTTAAAATTCCTAAGGATAAGGAGCCAAAAGATTTAACCCTCGAAGAATGCTTAGAAATAGCGGCCAACGCACCTCCCAAGAAGGGGCGTTTTGCGAAAAAGAAAAATTAAATGGATATCTCCCTCTATTTTGAAGCAATAGATATAAGCAATTTTGATAATCAAGACGATTACTTACCAACAAGTTTAGGAGAGGTCATAAAGACTTTCACCACCGACTCTTCATTTCCAGATTTAAAGGATACTGACATTGCTCTTATTGGTGTTAAGGAAGATAGAAACGCTGTCAACAATGAGGGCTGTGGCGATGGACCTGATTACGTGAGGAACAAGCTTTACCAATTGTATCAAGGTGCGTTTGATGCAAAAATTACAGATCTAGGAAATATTGCGAAAGGTGATAAGATTGAAGACACGTATTTTGCGCTAAGCACGGTAATTGGCGAGTTGCTCAAGGAGAATATAGTTCCGGTAATACTCGGAGGTAGCCAGGATCTCACTTATGCGAACTATGCCGCATACGAAAATGTAAAGCAGACCATTAATATGGCTGTAGTAGGATCAACATTCGATTTAGGTGTGGCCGGCCAGGAACTTGATTCCAAATCTTTTCTAAGCAAAATTATTCTGCATCAGCCAAACTATTTATTTAACTATAGCAATATTGGCTACCAGAGCTATTTGGTGGACCAAAATGCTCTGGAGCTAATGAACAAGCTGTATTTTGACGTGTATAGGCTTGGTTATGTGCAGAATAACTTACAGGAAGTCGAACCTATAGTTCGAAATGTCGATGTTTTGAGCTTTGATATTTCTTCAATCAGACAATCTGATGCGCCTGGAAATAAAAATACATCGCCCAATGGTTTTTACGGTGAGGAAGCATGCCAAATAATGCGTTATGCGGGCATGAGCGACAAACTTACGACTGTGGGCATATATGATTTTAATCCTGACTTTGATCACCATCACCAAACAGCCCATCTCATTGCCCAAATGATCTGGTACTTTATAGAGGGTTTCTACAATCGTAAGCAAGATTATCCTGTTGGTGACAAATCTAAGTACACGAAATACAGGGCAATAATAAAGGATGGAAATCACGAAATACAATTTTATAAGAGCAATAAGAGCGATCGTTGGTGGATGAACGTACCATATCCGGCCAGCGAGAAATTGAAGTATGAGAGGCACCATCTAATTCCATGCTCATACCACGATTATGAGATGGCATTAAAGGATGAAGTTCCAGACAGATGGCTTCAAGCTTATAAAAAACTTAGTTAGGATAGGAGTTTTCAATAGCTGTTACCATGTTGCATTCAACCGACAGGGTTAATAGTAGGGAACAATTTTGCCGTAAAGTGCGTTCAAGAGAAGAAAGAGCCGATTTGGTTCAGGGCATTTACTGCAACAGTTGTTAATACATTCGTGTAGTTTTAACAAATAATTATACTTATTTTAGCGTTTTAATCCCAGATCATGAAACGATTGGTTAAAGTATATTTTGTAATACTTCTTATTGCRGCACCCGTAGTAGGGTTTGCACAACAAGAGCCACAGTTCAGCCAAAACATGTTTAATATTTTGCCTGCAAATCCTGGAATAGCAGGAATGAACGATGCGATTTGTGCTAGTATCCTGTATCGAAATCAGTGGACTGGGTTTGTGGGTGCTCCTAAAACTGGAATATTGAATATAGACGCGCCCATCAAGTTTCCTCTGATAGCTGGGTTGGGTATTGGCGCAACAATGTGGACCGATAAAATTGGTCTTGCTGAAACATTTGGTGCTAAATTGGCCGTAAATTTTAGGTTTAACCTTGGTCCAGGTCAATTGGGTGTTGGTTTGCAGGGTGGTTTCGTGAATCAGTCGTTAGATGGTAGCCTTTTTGAGCCATTCATTAGCGATGGAACAGATGAATCGATACCTATTGAAGGTGAAAGTGCAGGTGTGGGTACATTTGGAATTGGATTGATGTATAAGACGGATATGTTTTACGCGGGTGTTTCTTCTACTCAATTAACGGAATCAACTTTAAAGTACAAAGGTTTGGAGTATGACCTCAAGCGACACATCTATGTTACTGCAGGAATGACGAAGAGAATAAACTCTACATTGGAAATTAAACCATCTATTTGGTACAACTACGATGGTACTGTTTCACACCAAATTGATCTGAACGTATTGCTAATGTACAATAATCAGTTCTGGGGTGGCGTTTCATATAGGATAATCGATGTTGACGCTTTGGTTCCAATGATTGGGTTTCAATGGAACAATATAAAAGTTGGATATTCTTACGATATTATGTTGCAAAAATTAAGAGGATTTAGCACGGGAACACATGAAATTATGATTGGATATTGCTTTAAAGTGGCTGAAAAGGTAACCGCGCAGAGATATAGAAATGTTAGGTTTTTGTAACCTTATGGTGGTGGCCAGCGTTATAGCTATTCATTTTGAATTTTAAAAGTTTAAGTAAATTCACAATTTTAAACGGGAGATAGTCATGAAAAAGAAATTTCTTTCTATATCACTTATAGCCATAGTGGCTTGGGGATGTGGCGGCTACGGAAGGCAGTCTGGTGAACTTTTAGGTGTTCCTGGTAGAGGGTTATGGTTTCAACCGGATCCTTATGGTATGGTGTATCTTCCTATGGGAAGCTATCACATGGGACCTAGTGATCAAGATGTTCCATACACGCAAACTGCGCAGGCCAAAACGGTTTCCGTGCAGGCTTTTTATATGGATATAACTGAAATTACCAATAACGAGTACCGTCAGTTTGTGTATTGGGTGAAGGACTCACTCGCAAGAAGAATTCTTGGGGAGGAAGTAACTGAGGATTATCTTGTAATGGTAGATAAATACGATGAGGAATTAGATCCGCCAAGGTTAAATTGGGATATACCAATTGAATGGGAGTCTGATGAGCAGAGAGAAGCTTTAGCTCAAATGTACTATCCTGAGCATGAGCGATTTTATCGCAGAAAGCAAATAGACACGCGTAAATTAAACTTTGAATACTTCTGGATTGACTTGCGTCAGGCGGCGAAAAAGGCGAATAGGGAGCAAGGTATGACGGATAGATCAGTATTTATTATTAAAGATATAATATCGGTATATCCAGATACTTTGACTTGGGTTCACGATTTCACTTATTCGTTTAACGAACCGATGACGAATATGTATTTCTGGCATCCAGCATATGATAACTACCCTGTTGTTGGTATCACATGGAAGCAGGCTAGAGCATTTAGTATATGGAGATCTGAGTTGATGAATTCATTTCTAATGAGCAATGGAGGAATCATGATTAACGATTTTAGGTTGCCAACAGAATCAGAATGGGAGTACGCTGCCAGAGGAGGACTGGACCTTTCTCCTTACCCTTGGGGTGGGCCGTACATAAGAAACAGCAATGGATGTTTCTTGGCTAACTTCAAACCAATGAGGGGTAACTATATTGACGATGGTGGATTTCATACTGTTATTGTAACCTCTTATTCTCCAAACGAATTTGGTCTTTACTGTATGGCTGGAAACGTTTCGGAATGGACGAGTAATGCATTTGATGAGTCAGCGTACAATTTTGCGCATGACTTAAATCCAGATTACCTTTACGATGCTAAGGATAGTGATCCACCTGCATTGAAGAGAAAGGTGATTCGTGGAGGATCATGGAAGGATATCGGTTATTACTTACAGAACGGAACCAGAACCTATGAGTATCAGGATACGGCGAAGTGTTATATTGGGTTCAGGAATGTAATGACCTTTTTGGGAAGAGCAAAAGGTGATAATATTTAGAATCACCGAGTTTATCCACAAATTTTCGATAATATCCATTGGTTTCTAAGGACTTTTGATAGTTTTGTGAAACTTTCATTGGAAAAGTTAAGTAAAATTGAAATTTAAATTGAATATAAGTTATGGGAATAGTTGAAACGTTACAAAGTCCAAAGGGAAAAACATTCATGGCATACTTGTATGGCTGGGGTGCATCTGTTGTAATTTTGGGAGCACTGTTTAAGATTCAGCATTATCCTGGAGCAAGCTTTATGCTTATTGTTGGTTTGGGAACAGAGGCGGTTATCTTCTTCTTCTCGGCTTTTGAGCCACCACACGAGGACTTAGATTGGGGATTGGTTTACCCAGAATTGGCACACATGGAAGACCATGAGGAGGCTGAAATTGGTGAGGGCGATGATAAGGACTATTTACCTAAAGGGCCCATAACAGAACAGCTTGACAGAATGCTGGAGGATGCTAAAATCGGGCCAGAGCTAATTAGCAGCCTGAGTTCAGGAATGAGGAGCTTAAGTGAAAGTGCGAGCAATCTTACAGATCTTTCTGATGCTGCTGTTGCTACAAGTGATTATACAGATAAAGTAAAGCAAGCGTCGACGTCAATTGATTCGATGAGCGATGCATATGCTAAAGGCAACCAAGCCATGGATGACTTAGCAAGTGCCTCGGCAAACGTTAAGGACAATCTTAGCAACATTGCGACATCAACTGATTCGTACAGCTCGAGCATGGAAACAGCTGCTGGGAAAATGAATGAAATGAACAGCGCATATGGTCAGGCGGTTAGCGCGTTGAGTGAAATTGCATCGTCTTCAGGTACTGCTAAAAATTACAATGACCAGATTGAAAAACTCACGGGAAATTTAGCAACGCTGAATTCAATGTATGAGTTGGATATGAAAGAATCAAACGAGAAACTCATAAATACGTTTAATGCACT